>URQJ01000010.1 GCA_900549945.1 uncultured Oscillospiraceae bacterium | reverse complement strand
AAGCACGCATATTTTTCAGGTGACTACGCACCGTGCCGCCCGCAGCGCAGGCCCGCTTCAAGGGACGCGGCGCGCCCCTTTCCCGCACAGATTCTTTGTCACCATTATAACGCCTTTCCCCCTTGGCCGTCAAGAAATGTTGCGTACTGCACAAATTTGTGCGGAAAGCCGCTTTTTCCGAAAAAGGCATTGAATTTGCAGTTATGTCTATGCTAAAATGAGCTTGTATATGAGAAATAAGTAAAAAAAGCGTTAATTTTTGCGAAAACGGTCGTTCCGGCAAACGAAGGAGCTGCAAACTCAATGGACATATTTTCCGTTATCACGCTATTCGGCGGTCTGGCATTCTTCCTATACGGCATGCATCTGCTGTCTACCAGCCTTGAAAAAATGGTCGGCGGGCGGCTCGAGCGCGTGCTGCGCTCCATGACCTCCAACCGCTTTAAGAGCCTTTTGCTCGGCATGGGCATCACGATCGCGATCCAGTCCTCCTCGGCGATGACGGTCATGCTCGTCGGCCTCGTGAACTCCGGCATCATGGAGCTTGGCCAGTCCGTCGGCGTCATCATGGGGTCGAACATCGGCACCACGGTCACGGCGTGGATCCTGAGCCTTTCGGGCATCACGAGCGACAATGTGTTCATCCAGCTTTTAAAGCCGGAGAATTTTTCGCCGATCATCGCGCTGCTCGGCATTGTGCTCATCATGTTTGCAAAGAGCAGCAAGAAAAAGGACATCGGCTCCGTCTGCGTCGGCTTCGCGATCCTGATGACCGGCATGACGCTGATGAGCGGCGCGGTGAAGCCGCTCGCCGACCTGCCGCAGTTCAGGGACATCCTGATGATGCTCAACAACCCGTTTGTCGCGATTCTCGCCGGCACGCTGATCACGGCGCTGATCCAGAGCTCAGCGGCTTCCCTCGGCATCTTGCAGTCGCTCGCGCTGACCGGCGGCATTTCCTTCAATATGGCGCTGCCGATCATCATGGGCCAGAATATCGGCACCTGCGTCACGGCGCTGCTCTCCTCGATCGGCACCTCGAAAAACGCGAAGCGCGTGACGGCCGTGCACATCTACTTCAACGTGATCGGCACAGTCATCTGCCTTTCCGGCTTTTATATCGCCGACAGTATTTTTAATTTCGCCTTTACCGACCAGCCGATCTCCTCGTTTATGATTGCCGTGGTGCACTCCGCATTCAACCTGATCACCACGGTTATCCTTCTCCCGTTCTGCAAGCAGCTCGAGAAGCTCGCGGTGCTCACCGTGCGCGACAAGCGCGTGAAGGCCGGCGCTGCAGAGGACGACCCGCATGCCGTCCTGCTCGACGAGCGCCTCCTGCTCTCGCCCTCTTTTGCAATCGGTGAATGCCGCAACGCGACGGTGAAAATGGCGGATCTCGCCCGCAGCACGCTGCTCGACGCGGTCAGCCTGCTCTCGCATTTCGATGTAAAGACCGCCGACCGCATCGAGCGCAACGAGCAAATCGTGGATAATTACGAGGACAAGCTCGGTTCTTACCTCGTCAAAATCTCCAGCAAAAACCTCTCGAGTGCGGACAGCAACGACGTTTCACAGCTTCTGCACACGATCGGCGATTTTGAGCGCATCAGCGACCACGCCGTCAACCTGCTGCGCGTCGCGCGCGAGCTGCACGACAAGAACCTGAAATTCTCCGAAAAGGCTCAGCAGGAGCTTGAGATTTTTACTAGCGCCGTCGTCGAGATCCTGAACATCACGACCGACGCTTTCGACGAAAACAACTTACAGCTTGCCTACGAGGTGGAGCCGCTCGAGCAGGTCATCGACAAGCTCAAGCTCGAGCTTAAAAATCGGCACATCCGCCGGCTGCAGGATGGCCGCTGCACAATCGAGCTCGGCTTCGTGCTCTCGGACATTCTGAACAATTACGAGCGCGTTTCCGACCACTGCTCGAATATTGCGGCCTGCATGATCCAGATCAAGGATTCCGCAATGGAGACGCACGGCTATCTGAACGAGATCAAGAGCTCCGGCGAGCCGCGCTACACCGGCTATTACAAGCGCTATGCCGATAAGTACAGGCTGCCGGAATCCGCGGCGCCGCTCCCCGCCGCGGAGCCTGCCCTCGAAAAGGAAGCACCCGTTCTCTCTTGATCTTCCACTTTATTGTAATGCCCGGCTTTCCGCCTCGCTTTGTTTGGTATTTTCCGACAAAGCGGGGCTTTTTTCTTGTGGAAAACACCATCTTGCCGCCCCGCCCATTCTCTTTTATAATGGGAGCAACCGCAAATTTATCTGTACTGCGCACATGGCGCAGCAGGAAAGGCAGGAGTTCTTATGCAATCCATGAAAGAAAAAGCCATGGAGCTTTTCAAAATCGACCGCCCCTTCGCCATCACGATGTGGGAATTCTCTTGGATCGAGCGCCGCTGGCCGGGCGCCGGCTATGAGGATTGGGATCAGGCCCTCACAGAGCTGACCGACCGCGGCTACGACGCCGTGCGCATCGACGCGTTCCCGCACCTCATGGCATGGGACGCGCACCGCGAGTGGACGCTCAAGCCGGTCTGGAACACGCAGGACTGGGGCAGCCGCTCCGTCAACAAGATCACGCTGCACGACGATTTCCGCGGCTTTCTCGCGGCCTGCCGCCGCCACAATGTCCGCGTTGCGCTCTCCACATGGTTCCGCGAGGATCTGGACAACACCTGCATGAGTATCCTGACGGCGCAGGATCACGCACGCATCTGGATCAAAACGCTCGATTACATCCGCGCGTGGGGCGAGCTGGACAACATCCTGTACGTGGATCTGTGCAACGAGTTTCCGCTCTCCTGCTGGGCCCCCTTTTTCACACGGTATGAGCGCGGCGGGCACGACTCCCCGCTCTGCGTGCGCTGGATGAAGGAGGCCATCGCAGAGTTTAAATCGGCCTATCCGCAGATCCCCGTCACCTTCTCGTTCACCGCGCCGTTCCGGGATCTCAACGAGGACGTGAGCTTCCTCGATTTCATCGAGCCGCATGTCTGGATGACGAATTCCAGCGAATTTTACGACAAGGTTCACTACGATTTCGCGCGTTTCGACGATACCGGCTACAACAATCTGGCTTTGAACGGCGAGCGCATCTACCGCGAATCCAAGGCGCATTACGACCAGTGCCTGATCGACGAGATCGAGCGCGTCGCCGAATGGTCCCGCCGCAACAACAAGCCGCTCGTCACGACGGAATGCTGGGCGATCGTCGATTACAAGGACGGCCCGCTGCTGCACTGGGACTGGATTCTCGACCTGAACCGCCTCGGCGTTACGACGGCCGCCAAAACCGGCTGCTGGGCCGGCATGGCGACGAGCAATTTCTGCGGCCCGCAGTTCGTCGGCATGTGGCGCGAGCACACGTGGCATCGGGAAATGACGGAGATCATCCACAACAGCCGGATGCGCTGAACAAACGCAGGGCAAGTCCCGCTGTGATTTATCCCGCCCGATCACAGCCGCCCCACTGAAGCGCAAAAAATAAAAAACAAAAAGCGCCCGCGGCGCATGCTGAAAAGCACCCCCAAAGTTAGGCAGTTACGATACCCCGAAACTAACATAGGGAGTGCTTTTCACAGGCGCGCCGCGGGCGCTTCTCTAATTTTTATGCTCGTACTTGCGCTTCGTCGCCATGCCGCCGCGGATGTGCCGCTGCGCCTTGTTGACCGCCAGCACGTCGCGCACCTCTTTGTACAGTCCGAGGTTGACATGGCGCAGCCGCTCCGCCACATCCTTATGTACCGTTGATTTGCTGACGCCGAACTGCTTTGCGGCGCGCCGCACCGTCGCCTTGTTTTGTACGATATATTCCCCAAGCATGGCAGCTCTGTCGTCGACACTTTGCTTCATCGTAACACACCCTCACCTTTGTTGTGTTCCATTTCTATGCAAAGCGCCGCGTTTTCATGCGCAAAAAACACCCGAACGGCATTTTTGAACCGTCCGGGTGCTCTCTATTGTGTGCTTACAGGCTGTGTGCCAGCCCCTGCATATAGGCATAGCTCTCCGCCGCACACACGAAGGCGTCCTTCTGCCAGCGCTCCTGCTCGGCGAAAATCCACCGCACGCCCGCGGCCGCGCACTGCGATGCAATCGGGCGCCAGTCCACGCTGCCCGCACCCAGCGGCATCAGCTGCGGCTTGCCGTCCGGCCCCGGGATGCTGTCCTTAAAATGGACGAGATCGACGCGCCCGGAAAACTTCTCCAGCACCTCCGCATAAGAGATGCCGCTGCCGAGGCAGCTGTGCACGCAGAAAGTCAGCTGCATGTCCGGCGGCAGCAGCGCCATCAGCCGCTCATAAACCGGCGTGCCCTCCATCTGCCGGAAGTCCGGACCGATTGGGTGAAACGCAAAGATCAGGCCCGCCCCGGCGACCATTTCGCCGATCTTCCGAACCTTCTCCGCAAACCGCTCTAGCTTTTCGGGTGTATCCGCCTCCCTCGGCAGCAGCGCAAATGTGAGATAGCGGCAGCCGCAGGCCACGGCGCGCGCAATGGCGCGCTGCGGGTTTTCCCCGAAGCCGAACGGGTAATCCTCCTGCGTCGCGACGCAGTCCAATCCGGTTTCGCGCAGCGCCGCCGCGATCTCCTTGTCCAGTATATCCATGGACGCGCCCTGAAGCTGCACGGCCGTGTAGCCGATCTCCGCGATCTTCTCCAATGCCCGGCGCAGCGACTCCCCTGTTTGCAGGTACGGCGCAACGCTCGAAAGCTGACAGCCCGTATAAATCATAGAACTCCACCCTTTCAGTTTATCCTGCTACCAGTATAGCAAGTCTGCCGCGCAAAAGCAATACCCGAAAATACAGCGGCGGCATGCAGCTCCGCCGCCTGCGCGGCCGGCCATTTCTCTCCCATCAAATTTTGCGCCCCGCACGGGAGGATAACCGCGCATGCCCGCCACCCGCACCGCCTCGGCACATGCCTCCACACCGCCGCGCACGGTTTTCTAGCGCCTGTATCCAACATGCCATAAATGGATCCCTCCCGCCGCACTGTTCCGCACAGCCCGGCCGCCCTGCGCGGTTTCCCCGCCCGCCGTGCACACCGCCCCCGGCACTGAACTGGAAAACGTATCTCTCCTGCACCGGCACCGAACCAGCCGGACGCAAAAGTCCCGCCTGCAAAAGCAGACGGGACTCTGTTATTTATGGATCGAAGCGAATGCCGAAATTACTCCGCCATCTTGGAAAGCTTCGCGTACTTCTCCTCAGCATACTTCTCAGCCTTCTCGAAGAGAACTTCCGCTCTCTGCGGGAACGCGCGGGTGAGGCTGTTGTAGCGGACCTCGCCCATGATGAAGTCGCGGTAAGAAGCGCTCGGCGCCTTGCTGTCGAGCTGGAACGGGTTCTGGCCGTTGTCCGCACGGCGCGGGTCGAAGCGGAAGTTGTGCCAGTAGCCGGCCGCAACCGCCTTCTTCTCCTCAGTCATGGAGACGCCCATGCCACCCTTAATGCCGTGGTTGATGCACGGCGCGTAGGCGATGACGATAGACGGGCCATGATAGCTCTCCGCCTCGTGGAACGCCTTGAGGCACTGGTTCATATCGGCGCCCATCGCGACCTGCGCGACGTAGACATAGCCGTAGCTCATCATGATCGACGCGAGATCCTTCTTCTTCACGGCCTTGCCGGCAGCCGCAAACTGTGCGACGGAGCCGACCGGCGTGGACTTCGAAGCCTGACCGCCCGTGTTGGAGTAAACCTCGGTGTCGAACACGAGGATGTTGATGTCCTCACCGGAAGCGAGCGCATGGTCGACGCCGCCGAAGCCAATGTCGTATGCCCAGCCGTCGCCGCCGAAGATCCACATGGACTTCTTCGCGAGGAAGTCCTTGTCCTTCAGAATCTTTGCCGCCAGCGAGCAGGCCTCGCAGTCGCAATGCGTCTTGCCTTCCGCCTTCAGCGCCTTGAAGTGCTCGTGCATGCTCGCCGCCTGATCGCCGAAGGCTGCCTTGCCCTGCTCGGAGCCGGTGAACTCGATGCCCTCGTCGACGCCGACGATGCCGTTTTCGAGCGCCGCGATGTACGCCTCAGCCGCCGGGCCGTTTGCCGCGCGGTCATCCATCGTGTCGAGCCACTTCTGGCCGGCTTCCTTCAGCTCTGCGACACAGTAATCGACTGCAATGAGCTCCTCGGTGAGCTGTGCCAGACGGCCGCGGACAGCATTCTGCGCGAGCGTCATGCCGAGGCCGAACTCTGCGTTGTCCTCAAAGAGGGAGTTCTGCCATGCCGGGCCGTGGCCCTTCTTGTTGACGGTATACGGCGTAGCCGGTGCGGAACCGCCCCAGATAGAGGAGCAGCCTGTCGCATTCGCGATAAACATCTTGTCGCCGAAGAGCTGTGTGACAAGCTTTGCATACGGTGTTTCGCCGCAGCCGCCGCACGCGCCGGAGAACTCAAGGAGCGGCTGTCTGAGCTGGCTGCCCTTGATCGTCGTATCCTTGAACTTCTCCATAACTTCCGGCTTCGGGTCGAGCGTGACGCCGTAGTTAAAGACCTCCTGGCTCGGACGCTCCTCGTCGATCGGGGACATCGCAAGCGCCTTATTGCCCTTCATGCCCGGGCAGACGTTGACGCAGGAGCCGCAGCCCGTGCAGTCGAGCGTGGAGATCGTCATCACAAAATTCATGCCCGGCATGCCGGTCATCGGCTTGCTCTTTACAGCCGCCGGAGCCGCTGCAAGCTCTTCGTCTGTCATCGGCACCGGACGGATAACCGCGTGCGGGCAGACCATGGAGCAGAAGGTGCACTGGATGCAGTTTTCCGGAATCCACTTCGGAACATCGACTGCAACGCCGCGCTTCTCATAAGCGGAGGTGCCCTGCGGGGAGGTGCCGTCCGCATACTTCTCAAAGGTGGAAACCGGCAGATCCTTGCCGTGGAAGGTGTTGACCGGGATCACCACGTTGTTGACGTACTCGACGAGGTCCGGGCGGTCGCCTGTTGCGACGTGCTTGACGGAATCGTCCACAGCATTCTTCCAAGAAGCCGGAACCTCAACCTTCACGTAGCCGGTCGCGCCGCGGTCGATCGCGTCGTGGTTCATCTTGACGATCGCTTCGCCCTTCTTCGAATAGGACTTCGTAGCGGCGTCCTTCATGTATTTGATCGCGTCCTCTTCCGGAATGATCTTCGCAATGGAGAAGAACGCAGACTGGAGAACCGTGTTGATTCTCGTGCCGAGGCCGATCTCCTTGCCGATCTTGAAGCCGTCGATCGTGTAGAGGTTGATCTCGTTGTCGGCGATAAACTTCTTGACCTTGCCCGGGAGTCTCTCCTCAAGCTCCGCGGCATCCCACGGGCAGTTCAGAAGGAAGCTGCCGCCCTTCTTCAGATCCTGCACCATGTCGTAGGTCTCAAGGTATGCCGGGTTATGACATGCGACGAAGTCAGCCTGCGAGATGTAGTAGGTGGACTTGATCGGCGTGTGGCCGAAGCGCAGGTGAGACATGGTCAGGCCGCCGGACTTCTTCGAGTCGTAGTCGAAATAGCCCTGCGCGTACATGTCGGTGTGGTCACCGATGATCTTGATGGAATTCTTGTTTGCACCGACGGTGCCGTCCGAGCCGAGGCCCCAGAACTTGCAGGACTTCGTGCCTGCCGGCGCCGTGTCGGGATGCTCCGTCGCGTCGAGAGAGAGGTGCGTCACGTCGTCCACAATGCCGATGGTGAACTTCTTCTTCGCGTCGTCGCCCTTCTCCATGTTGCGGTAAACGGCGATGATGTCAGCCGGCTTCGTATCCTTGGAGCCGAGGCCGTAGCGGCCCGTGAGCACCTTCGCGCAGCCGAACTGCGTGCCGTTGATCGCCGCGAGAACGTCGAGGTACAGCGGCTCGCCGATGGAGCCCGGCTCCTTCGTTCTGTCGAGCACGGAGATCGTCTTGACCGTCTCGGGGAGCACGTCGAGCAGATACTTCGCAACGAACGGTCTGTAGAGGTGAACCTTAACGAGGCCGACCTTCTCGCCCGCGGCGAGCATGTAGTCGATGACCTCTTCGATCGTCTCGCAGACGGAGCCCATCGCGATGATAACCTTCTCTGCGTCCGGCGCGCCGTAGTAGTTGAACGGCTTGTAATTCGTGCCGATCTTCGCGTTGACCTTGTCCATGTACTCGACGACGGTCGCCGGGATCGCGTCGTAATACTTGTTGCAGGCCTCGCGCGCCTGGAAGAAGATGTCGCCGTTCTGCGCCTGACCGCGGAGAACCGGGTGCTCCGGATTCAGCGCGTTTCTTCTGAACGCATCGACCGCGTCCCAATCGAGCATTTCGCCGAGATCCTCGTAATCCCAAACCTCGATCTTCTGAACCTCATGGGAGGTCCGGAAGCCGTCGAAGAAGTGGAGGAACGGAACCTTGCCCTTGATCGCGGAGAGGTGCGCAACCGCGCCGAGATCCATGACCTCCTGCGGGCTGTTGGAGCACAGCATCGCATAGCCGGTCTGGCGGCACGCGTAAATATCCGAATGGTCGCCGAAGATGTTCAGCGCATGGGAAGCAACGCAGCGCGCAGAAACGTGGATAACGCTCGGCAGCAGCTCGCCGGCCATCTTATACATATTCGGGATCATCAGGAGCAGGCCCTGCGACGCCGTGTAGGTGGTCGTCAGCGCGCCGGCTGCGAGAGAGCCGTGCACGGCGCCCGCCGCACCGGCTTCGGACTGCATCTCCGTTACGCGGACTTCACGGCCGAAAAGATTCTTTCTGCCGGCAGCCGCATACTTATCGGTCTCATCAGCCATGACAGAAGACGGCGTGATCGGATAGATCGCAGCAACGTCGGTAAACGCATAGGAAACATGCGCGGCAGCGTTGTTGCCATCCATGGTTTTCATTTTTCTTGCCATTTAATAAATTCCTCCTTTAAGGATTATCAATTGGAATGTGCCCGCGGCAAAGCGGGCCTTCTGTATCCGTGCCGCCGTTTGCAGCGCCGGACGCACAGGCCGTCCCCTTGCCGTTCAGTTAAATCTTATCATTTTTTCGCCCGTATGTAAAGGAAAAAACAATGATTTTTTTAATTTATGCCCGCAATTTCCGCAGGCTTCCCGCAAAGCCGCGCCTTTTCCCGGCCCCGCCGCCGCATTCCGGCGCACCGCGGCGCCTTGAGTTGACAAAGGGGGCTTTTTGCGGTAAAATTTTGGTATCTATAAAACTGAAAACGCTTCAGACGGAAAGGATGCAAGCCACACCATGAACGACGACCCGTACGGCACTATGACGCCCGCAGCCTCCATTCTCCCGCTTCCAGCCGCCATTGCGCTGCTTCTCGCCTTTTTCCTCCTCGGCATTCTGTATGCCATGTGCGAATCCGCCGTCGGCACGGCGAGCGAATCGCGCGTCAAGCGCGACGCCGAGAGCGGCAGCCGCCGCGCGAAGAAATTCCTTGCCTATCTCGACGCGAACGAGAGCTTCGCCTCGCCCCTGCAATTCGGCATGATGCTGATGGGCTTTTTCTCGATCGGCGTTTCGGTGATCGGCTTTGCGCCCGTGCTCGACAACGCGCTGATCGCTGCCGGCCTGTATCCGGCGCTTGCCGCACCGGCCGCCGTCGTGCTCTGCACGCTGCTGTGCGCCGCGCTGTTTCTGCTTCTCGCGGATTTCACGCCGAAAAAATTCGTGGCGCACAAATCCGCGCGCAACACGCGCTACAGCTACAAGCTCATCCGGCTGATCCGCGTGCTCAGTGCCCTGATGCGCCCGTTTATGAAGCTGTGCGACTTTATCTCCGACGGGATCATGCGGCTTTTCGGCAATGACCCGAAGGCGCTCGACGAAACCGTAACGGAGGAGGAGATCCTCCACATGGTCGGCGAGGGCGAGGAGCTGGGTGTGATCGAGGAAACCGAGCGCGACATGATCACGAATATCCTCGATTTCAACGACACGACCGTCAGCGAGGTGATGACGCACCGCACGGATATCTGCGCCGTCAGCGAAAGCGCGACGATCGAGGACGTCACGTCGGTCGCCGCCGAGGAGGGCTTCTCCCGCCTGCCGGTCTACCGCGAGGACATTGACGCGATCGCCGGCATCTGCTACGCGAAGGATTTTCTGCCGTACGTCGGAAAGCCCGTGCCGTCGTTCATCCACCTGCGCGACATGCTGCGCCCGGCGTATTTTATCCCGGAATCGAAGAAGTGCAGCCAGCTTTTCCGCGAATTTCAGGAGCGCCGCATCCAGATTGCCGTGGTCGTCGACGAATACGGCGGCACCGCCGGCCTCATCACGCTGGAGGATCTGATCGAATCGATCCTCGGCAACATTCAGGACGAATACGACAACGAGGCGGAGGAGATCTTCCGCGTCAGTGAAAACGAATTCACGGTGGACGGCACGACCTCCATCGACGAGATCTCCGACCTGACCGGCGTGGAGCTGCCCGAAGGCGATTACGACACAATCGCCGGCCTCGTGACCGACCTGCTCGGGCGCATCCCGAAGGAGGGCGAGCACCCGAGCGTGCAGGTGAAGAACCTCGACATCACCGTGCTCTCCGTGGAAGATCAGCGCCTTTCGCGCCTGCTGATCGTGCGCGGCGAGCCGGCCGAGGAGGACTACGACGAGGCGTACATCGAAGAGGAACCGTAACCGCACCGTTCGGCACACATAAACGGATCCCGGAGAAAACCGATTTCTGGTTTCTCCGGGATTTTTTCATTTGAAATCGCCGGCAGTGCGCCCATGCGCAATTCAGCCGCACCGCCGTCCATGTACAAGGCCGCGCGTCACATAAGGCACACATCTGCGGCAAACGGCCGCAGGCCGCTCATCCGGCCTCAGTTTTTCATCTGTCCGCGCGCGTAGAGCACCGGGGAGACGCCCGTGGCTTTTTTGAACTGGCGGCTCAGGTAGAATTCGTCGGAAAAGCCGGTCAGCGCCGCGATTTCAGCGAGCTTCATGTCCGTCGTTTTCAAAAGCTCCTTGACGCGGTTGATGCGCACGCAGTTCAGATACTGAAACACGGTTTTGCCCGTGATACGGCGGAACGTGCGGTTCAGGTAGTCGAAATTCATGCCCGCCTCCGCCTCGATCGTGCTGCCGGTGATTTTTTCCGCGTAGTGTGCGTCCAGATAGGCGCATAGATCGTGAATCTTCCCCACCGTGCGCGCGGGCAGCGCGCTGCCGATGGCCTCGGCCTTGGCGTCGAGGCTGTTCTGCGCGAGCGTCGTCAGCATTTCGAGCAGCTTGCAGGCCCAGAACACGCGGTAGTGCTTCGCGCCCGAACGCCCCTTCTCGATGCACGCCTCAAACAGTGCCGCAAGCTGCGCGCGCACGGCCTCGTCGCGCACGCGGATGTGCTTCGGCAGCATGCAGTGCTCAAAATCGAACACGCTGTCCACGGTGTCCTCGGCGAGCTTGTGGTCGGCGATCTCCAGCGCCGTTCCCTCGCCGTAGTCGAACGGCAGAAGCGAAAGGTTGCTGAAATGCGCGAAATAGTAGGCGCATTCCGCCGGGCGCGTGCCGACGTGCTCGAGGTACGGCTGCAAAAAAAACACGTCGCCCGGCAGCAGGACGTACTCCACGCCGTTCTCCTGAATGTGCATTTCCCCCTCGGCGATAAAATACATGATGTATTCAACGTTTCGCCGGCGGAAATGCACCCACTCCCCCTTCGGGCTGAAATAATTCATAAAGCTGACATGCGGCAGCGTCGTCAGGCTGCACAGGTACTGCATAAAAATCACCATGCCTCTGCGGCGCAAAGGCTTATCCTCTCTTTCAAAATTTGTGCCGACCGGCGAGGCCGTCCGCCGCTTTCACTCTGCTGCAAAGGCACAAAAACGCTGTGTGAAAGGTATTTCACACTTGCTCCCCTTTTTCAGGAAATCGACGCGAGAAAGTTCTCGTAGGCGTCGTCAAACGCGTCGTACGGCGTCGGATTTCCGCCGTTTGTGCTCTTGCACTGGTTGTCTGAATACTCCTGCCCCACAGCGAACAGCTCGCCGGGCGTCAGCGCGACGCCTGCCTTCTGCGCCAGCCGGCAGAACTCGGCGAGCGGGTCGCGCTGTGCGCGCGTCTCGAGCAGTCTCCTGCGCAGCGACTCATTTTGCTCTGCAAGCGCCGTCAGCGCCTCGAGCTTTTCAAACGTATTCATAACGGCCGCACCCCTTTCACACGGGACTTTTCTCTATCTTACCAAAAAACGCGGGAAACCGCAACAAAAACCGCGCGCTTCCCCGGCATGCCAAAAGCGGGCGGGCGCTGTGAACGCGCCTGCCCGCTGTATTTCGTCTTATTCCGCTGCTTTTTCCACAGCCGCCGGACTGTTGACCTGTACGCTGATCTCCTTCGCCATCAGGCCGTCCGCCTTCGTGACGGTGATCGTGAGTCCCTGATAGTCGAACGTGTAGCCGACCTTCGGGATGCTTCCGGTCAGCTCTGCAAGCCAGCCGTTTACGGTCGAGGCCTCCGTCTCCCCCGTATTTTCAAGTGAGAAGAACTCGAAGAAATCCTCTATAAAGGCCGAACAAAGCACGGTGTACATGCTTTCGCCGGTCTTTTTGAAATCCTCCACCGCTTCGTCGCGCTCATCCCAGATCTCGCCGACGAGCTCCTCGAGAATGTCTTCCATCGTGACGATGCCCGCCGTCTCGCCGTACTCGTTCACGACGACGACCATATGGTTGTGGCTCTTCTGCATATCCGTAAACAGGGTGTCAAGGTGCGCCGTTTCCGGAACAAAGACCGGCGGCAGCATCACCTGCTCCAGCTTGAAGCCGGCGTTCCCGTGCTTCAGGAGATAGTCGCGCGTGTGGAGAATGCCAACGATGTGGTCCTCCTTTTCGGCGTATACCGGCATGCGGGAGTAGCCTTCCTCCTCGATCTTCTTCATGATCTCCGCATCCGTCGCGTCCAGAGAGACGAACACAACGGCCTTTCTCGGCATCATCACATCCTCGGCGGACATGCCGTCCAGCTTAAAGACATTCTTTATGTATTCGATGTCGTTCCGATCCAGCGAGCCCTCGTCGACGCCGGCATCCAGCATCAGCACGATGTCCTCGGTCGAAACCGGGTCCTCCTTCGCATGCGGGTCGATGCCGAACAGGCGCAGCACGGCGTTTGTAGAAACCGTGAGTAGCCAGATAATCGGCTTCAAGGCGACGGCGAGGAATGAGATGACCCCGCAGACAGCCTCCGCCAGCTTCTCCTTATGCCGCATCGCGATGCGCTTCGGAACCAGTTCGCCGAGCACCAGCGTGAAGAACGAGAGGATCAGCGTGATCACGATGACCGCCACCGTATTGATGGCACCGGTATACGCGGCCGGAATGCTGAAAGTTTCGACGAAAAAATCTGAAAGCCGCTCCGCAAAGTTATCGGCCGCAAACGCCGAGCCGAGGAAGCCCGCGAGCGTGATGCCGATCTGGATCGTGGAGAGGAAGCGAGTCGGCTCCTCGATCATCCGGAGCATTTTCACGGCTTTTTTGTCGCCGTCGTCCGCGCGCGCCTTGATCCGCTTCTCATTGAGCGAAATCACGGCGATCTCCGTCGCGGCAAAAAAAGCGTTCAAAAGGATCAGAACAAGCTGTAAAAGTAATTGATTGACAATATCAGACATAAATAACTAGCCTCCAAAATAATATAAGCCGCCTGTGCACATAAACCGGTCAGTTCAGATCAACCGCAAAAAGGCGGGATCTGTCTGCGGCACAGGGTTCGCGCTGATAATACCTCAAAGGCTTTCTGACAGCTCTCCCACAATTACATCGGGGAAGCGGATCCACAAAACCATCTCCTTGGACTTAGAATTTTGCTTTTATAATAGCACAATTTTTCGCCCTCGTCAACATAAATTATCTCTGTTTTAAGCAACCGGGCAAAAGGAAAGGCCCCGCCCGAAGCCGGACGGAGCCAAAACGCTTTCGCGCCTGTTTTTATTTGGAAGCCTCTTCAACGGCAACCGCGCACGCGACGGTCGCGCCGACCATCGGGTTGTTGCCCATGCCGATGAGACCCATCATCTCGACGTGCGCCGGAACCGAGGAGGAGCCTGCGAACTGCGCATCGGAGTGCATGCGGCCCATGGTGTCGGTCATGCCGTAGGAGGAGGGGCCGGCAGCCATATTGTCCGGGTGGAGCGTACGGCCTGTGCCGCCGCCGGAAGCCACGGAGAAGTAATTGACGCCGTTCTCGACGCACCACTTCTTGTAGGTGCCCGCAACCGGATGCTGGAAGCGCGTCGGGTTTGTGGAGTTGCCGGTGATGGAAACGCCGACCTTCTCGAGCTTCATGATCGCAACGCCCTCCGGGACATTGTCCGCGCCGTAGCACTTGACGTCCGCACGCGGGCCGTTGGAGTATGCCTTCTCGCTGACAACCTTGACTTCCTCTGCGTACGGATCGAACTCCGTCTCCACATAGGTGAAGCCGTTGATTCTCGAAATGATGAACGCCGCATCCTTGCCCAGACCGTTCAGGATGACGCGGAGCGGGTTCGTTCTGACCTTATTCGCGTTCAGCGCGATCTTGATCGCGCCCTCAGCCGCCGCGAAGGACTCGTGGCCCGCGAGGAACGCGAAGCACTCGGTCTCCTCGGAGAGGAGCATCTTGCCGAGGTTGCCGTGGCCGAGACCGACCTTACGGTTTTCCGCAACGGAACCCGGGATGCAGAACGCCTGCAGGCCGATGCCGATTGCAGCAGCAGCGTCCGCAGCCTTAGTGCAGCCCTTCTTGATCGCGATCGCGCAGCCGACCGTGTAGGCCCACTTTGCGTTCTCAAAGCAGATCGGCTGGGTTTCCTGCACGATGGTATAGGGATCAATGCCCTTTTCCTCGCAGATCGCCTTGCACTCGTCGATCGAGGAAATGCCGTATTCCTTCAGGACCTCGAGGATCTTCGCCTCGCGTCTCTCATAACCTTCAAAAGTAGCCATTCTCCATGCCCTCCTTATTCCTTGCGCGGGTCGATGTACTTGACGGCCTCATTGAATCTGCCGTATGTACCCATAGACTTCTCATACGCTTCGTTCGGCTCCATGCCCTTCTTGATGAAGTCCGTCATCTTGCCGAGGGAAACAAACTCGTAGCCGATGACCTGATCGTCGGCGTCGAGCGCCATTCTGGTGCAGTAGCCTTCGGTCATCTCGAGGTAGCGGACGCCCTTATCCTTCGTGCCGTACATCGTACCAACCATGGAGCGCGCACCCTTGCCGAGATCCTCCATGCCCGCGCCGATGACGAGGCCGCCCTCGGAGAATGCGGACTGGGAACGGCCGTAGGCGATCTGGAGGAACAGCTCGCGCATCGCGGTGTTGATCGCATCACATACGAGGTCGGTGTTGAGCGCCTCGAGAACGGTCTTGCCCGGGAGGATTTCCGCCGCCATCGCCGCGGAATGCGTCATGCCGGAGCAGCCGACGGTCTCGACCAGCGCCTCTTCGATAACGCCGTCCTTAATGTTCAGCGAGAGCTTGCAGGCGCCCTGCTGCGGCGCGCACCAGCCCACGCCGTGGGTATAGCCAGAAATATCCTTGATTTCCTTTGCCTGCACCCACTTGCCCTCTTCCGGGATCGGAGCCGGACCGTGCTTCGGGCCCTTGGCTACAGTGCACATCATTTCCACTTCTTTGGAATAATTCATAAGTGGTACTCCTTTCGGTTCCAGTTTATTTGGCAGACAACGCCGGATGCAGGCGCTTGAAGCACCGCCCGCATCCCGCAGAATGCCATATTACTGATTTTCTTCATTATAGCTTTTTTTCGGGGTTTCTGCAAGAGGGAAAAAACAGATTTCCGCAGAAAAAGCGCTGAATCACACAAAAAAAGGAAAGGGCCGCGCACAATGCCGCGCCGCCTCTCCCGCACTGTCCCCGCCGTCAGCGCGCACCGGCTCGCGCGCGCTTTTGCAAGCTGGCGTTTGAAGCTGCGGCTGCGACTGCCGGAAAACCGGAAGCAGGCAGCTTTCCGGCCTCCCCGCACAACGAAAAAGGGACCGCCCAAGGCGGTCCCTCCGCCCCTTTTACGGGCGGTTGCGCTTCGAATGCTTTCCCTTTTTGCTTTGGAGGACAAGCCAGACAATCAGCCCAGCCACCGCCAGCCCCGAAATAACGACGATCGCGATGATCAGTCCGAACGGGCGTGTATCGCCTGTCGGCATCACCGGCGCGAAGCCGCAGAACATCCATGCGGCCAACAGTCCGGCCGTCAGGGCCTGCATTTTTTTCATCATGTTACGCTATCCCCTTTCATTTCTCACAGCACGGGATCCTCGTCGAGCTCGTCGCCGCCGGGGCCGAAAAACTCCCGGCCGACAATGCCGCGCTCCTCCCGCGCCTTTTCCACAAGCCGCGAAAGATTGTTCTTCACGCGGATCGAATCCTTGATACTCCGCAGAGTGACGATGCGCTGTGCGTCGCCCTTGCAGGTCAGCGTGATCGTGCCGGTTCCGCAGAGCTTCTGCCCGAGCGTACGCGTCAGGCAGATGTCCGTCACGCGGTAGAGCAGCAGCTCGTCGTAGTGCGTGCTCAAAAGCCCCTTCTGGCTGTAAAACCGATCTTCCGTCAGCGAATACTTCGTGAAGGAAAACGGAAACCAGAGCCAGTGCTTCCGCCCCTCCCAAAGAACCTTTTCTTTCGTAAATTCATCCGCCATTTTCAGCCCTCCTCACACTTCGCCCGACCGGGTCACTTCCAGAGCGGGTCGGGATAAACGCCGCTTTCCATCATATCCGCCAGCGCGCGCATGACAACCGGCTTATCCTCCTTATAGGTCACGCCGTACCATTTGTCGCCGGATTTCAGCACCTGCACGTCGGCCGCGCCCGCACGGATCCGCTCGTTGACGACAAACGGCAGAAAATACTCGGCTTTGAGCGGATTCTGCGGCACCTCATTTTCGAGAAACGCCGCAAAGCCCCGCTCCAGATCCGCCATAAACTCCTGCGTGAAGCCCCACAGGTTCATGGAAACCGTCGCATCCTCGGAAAGCGCGTTCCAGCTCTCGCCGCCGTCCTCCGTGTAGGCAGGGCCCTCAGCGCGCCGCTCGATATGCGTGCGCTCGACGATGGTGTCCAGAACGCCGTCCTTTTCCACGCAGACGCCGCGCGCAACATGACCGTTTTCGGTCAGCGTGTTCTTGAGATGGTAGCCGACCATCGCCCAGTGCGACTTTTCTCCGTCTGCCGCCTGCTGCAAAAATGCACCGATCTTCGCAAACGCTTCGGCACCGTAGAAATCGTCCGCATTGATCACCACAAACGGTGCGTCGATATGCCCGCGCGCCGCGAGCACCGCGTGTCCCGTGCCCCAAGGCTTTACGCGCCCTTCCGGAACCGCAAAGCCTGCCGGAAGATCCTCAAGCCGCTGAAACGCGTATTCAACCGGCATGTACTTCGAAACGCGGTCGCCCACGACCGCGCGGAAATCCGCGTACAGCTCTTCCTTGATGATAAAAACCACCTTCGAGAAGCCGGCGCGCATTGCGTCAAACACCGAGAAATCCATGATGATCTCGCCGTTTTTCCCGACGGGATCGATCTGCTTCAGGCCGCCGTAACGGCTGCCCATGCCGGCCGCCATAACGACCAGAATCGGTTTCTGCATGATAAAAACCACCTTTTCCTCACATTGCTATCGATACTGCTGCGGCGCCGGCCGAAGTCCGCAAAGGCCGCCGGCCGCGCTGCGCCGCGGATATGCCGGAAACATCCGTTTATTCCACAACCTTATCCTCATAGATAAACCGGCGGATATGTGCGCCCGCCTGATCTACGTCGTAGAACCACATCCAGCCGCCGCCCTCGCCGTAGCCGGATTCATAGCCCTCCTCGTCGCTCGGGATCGAAAGCCGCTCGATCTCAAAGCCGTTCAGCACGATCGGCGCAAAGCCGAGGATCTTGTCAAAGGAAAGCGAGGTCTCGCACAGCGGCGCCAGCTTGCTGATCAGGCCCGGATATTCGAGCTTAGAAATGGAACTGAGCTTGCCGAGCAGCGCGGAAAGAACCTCCTGCTGGCGCTCGACGCGCCCGTTATCGTCGCCGATATTCCGGATGCGCCCGTAGGCGACCGCCTGATTGCCGTCCAGATGCGCAAGTCCGGCGCTGCCGGTGTACGGAATGGCTTCGCCGGACAGGGATTCCGGGCTTTCTGCCGCCAAATTTGTCAGATTCGTATTCATCTCCGTGATTTCGCCGTCCGTCACCTCGATGTCCACGCCGCCGAAGGCGTCGACGATCTCCGCCATCGCGGCAAAGTTAACGGTGACGTAATCTTCGATATTGAGGCCGAAATTTTGGTTGATTGTCTTGATCGCAAGCTCCGGCCCGCCGTAGGCGTACGCGTGGTTCAGCTTGTCATAGCCGCTGTCATAGGCACATTCCTCGCCGATATAGACGCGCACATCGCGCAGGATCGAGGTCAGCTTGATCTTCCCGTGCTCGTTGTCGATCGTCAGCACCATGATCGCATCGCTGCGCCCGGAGAACGTGCCGTCATACGACCGCGCGTCCACGCCGAACAGCGCGATGTTTGTGATGCCGGCCGCCTGCTCTGTCTGCGCCTGCGCCTCCTTTGTGATGCCGAGCTCCTCCTTGTCCTTTGTGATCGTCGTCGTTTTCAGCTCGCCCAGCATAAACGTGGAAGCGTAAACCAGAACACCGCCGACCAAAACGAACAAGACGCACAGGATGCTGAGAAAAACCTTCAGCCCCGTTCTTTTTTTCTTCTTTTGATTTCTGCGCACGGCGCGCTTCGAGGAATAACTGGAAATATCCTCGAAATTGTCGCGGCGCTGCCTTCCCTTAGCCATTCCATTCACCTTGCTCCCGCCCCTGCGGAAGCCGTCCTTTCCAAAGAATCGCAGCCGGCCGTACAAGAGAGCTTTCCGCACGGCTTCCGGCGCTGTGCGGAGCGGTCCGAAAGAAACGCGCCCGCAAGCCCTGATCCATGGATGCGGCTGCCGATCGTTTATTGTAATATTATAGCCCTGTTATGCGGATTCGTCAACGCCTCGTTTCTTACGAAAAACGATCAGCTTGCTCAAAACATAATTCGCGATCACAACAATCACGTTTGCCACGAGCTTGACAGCCTTATCGTTGAGGTGCAGCAAATCGACGCCGGCGTACATCAGCCCCATTTCCAAAGCACCGGAAAACAGGCGGCACGCATAAAAGCGGACGATCTCCATGCAGACGGCGCGAAAGCCGTGCGCGCGGCTTTCAAACACCCATCTCCGGTTCGTGACATAGGCGAACGTAACGGAGACGATCCACGACAGCACCGTCGACGCCATATAGTGAATATGAAAGCCGTCGGCGAAGATCCAGTAGGAAACGAAGCTGACAAGCGTCGTCAGGCCGCCGAACACAACATAAAGCAGCAGCTCGCGGTATTTCTCGCAGAGCACTTTTATTTTTTCCAAAGCAACCGCCTTTCCCGCCTCAGGAGAGATATTCTTCTACTGCGTAGGCCGCGACCGCGCCGTCTGACGCTGCCGTGACGATCTGGCGCAGCGGCTTTTTCCGGCAGTCTCCCGCGGCAAAAACGCCGGGAAGATTCGTTTTTGTATCCTCGCCGGCCGTAAAATAGCCGGCCGGGTCGAGTTCTACCGCACCGCACACGAAATCCGTCGCCGGCACATTGCCGACAGCGACGAACAGCCCGTCGAGCGGAATTTCGCGCGCTGCCTGCGTCTTGATATTTTTCACGCGGATGCCGCACACGCGCCCGTTTTCCAAGATTTCTTCGACCACGCTATCCCACACCATTTCCACATTCGGC
Organism: uncultured Oscillospiraceae bacterium; assembly: GCA_900549945.1. Lineage (GTDB taxonomy): Bacteria > Bacillota > Clostridia > Oscillospirales > Acutalibacteraceae > Hominenteromicrobium. The sequence goes on along the minus strand of URQJ01000010.1, from coordinate 4,045 downwards.
TTATCGAGCTTCGCCGTGTAGCTTTTGGAGGCGCGCAGCTTGTCGCGCCGGTGGATCAGATACACCTTTTCGCACAGCGAGGAGAGGAAAACCGCGTCTGCCGCCGCCGTATCGCCGCCGCCGACGACGGCCACCGTTTTTCCGCGGTAAAACGCGCCGTCGCATGTCGCGCAGTAGGAAACACCCTTGCCGCGCAGTGCCGTTTCATTCGGCAGGCCGAGAAGGCGCGGCGCGGCGCCGGGCGCGAGGATCACGCTTCTGGCGCGCAGCGTTCCGGCCTTCGTATCCAGCAGCTTCAATTCGCCCTCCGTGCGCAGCGCTGTGACCTCCGCGTAATCCTGCCGGACACCGAACTGCTCGGCCTGCGCTTTCATGTTCATCGCCAGCGTAAAGCCGTCGGTTATGCCGGGAAACCCCGGATAATTTTCAATTTCATTCGTCGTCGCCATCTGCCCGCCGGGGGAAAGCTTCTCGAGCATCAGCGTGGCAAAGCCCGCGCGGCCGCAGTAGAGTGCCGCGGTCAGGCCGGCTGGGCCGGCGCCGACAATGATTACATCGTAAATCTTATCGAGTTCTGGTTTCATTGCAAACCATTCCTTTCTGCCGCACCGCCCGCTTCCGTTCTCCGCAAACAGGCCGGCTCTCTATTAAGTCAGTATAGCATAAGTTTCCGAATATGACAATTCCTTTCTTCATCCATTCTGCCCAATCCCGCCGGTAAATACTGAAAACAGGGCAAAAAGAAACTCTCCCGTCTCCGGAAGAGTCTCTTTTGTGTGTTATATTAAGGTGAGATAAACGCGTTATAACTTTGTGTTTCAATAAACTACTGCATTGGTTTGCCCTCTGCTGAAACTCAAATTGTTCGGTTTCTTTGACTTCACACGATTCGATACAGCTTACCGTTCTTACAGCTCACTGCTTTTTTCGAATCGAACAGGCTTTACGACTTTCACCCTGCTTCAATTTTTGAAGCGCTTTACCCGTACATCGCAGACAACTCCAAACAAAAACTTATTTTGTCTTATCTTATATACCACATTGTATATTAACTTTTGATTTGAATCGTTTTATATCCACAACTTCGGGATTTTCCCTGCCAATCGCGTTTACGGTTCGGAATCTTTGATTCCACAGCTTTTCTAAAGCCTGAAATATTGCGTATGCAGATATCCGGAAGTCTGTTCCTGCCGCATGATTTTCCCTCCTGCCGTTCGATATTCTCTCCGGCAAATCAGGAATCCCGGCTGATACCTTACAATTCGGTTCGCCCGCTCTGAACTTTAAGTTCAGAAAGAAGCCGCTCATTTCCAGTATCCGCCTGATTTAAAAGCGCTCTCCGTTTTTCTGCGTCGTCTCTTCGACATTTGCCAGCTTCCGGATTCGCATCTCTTTCAAACTACCGGCAGACTTAAAACCTCCGCGTGCCTCTGCAGGCATTTTTCCTGCTGTATATTATCCGAGGCACAATGTGCCGCGGACAATATGCTGCTGTGCTTCGCTACCCATTGGGCCCACCCGCTTTCTGTAATAAATTTGCCTTGCGGCTCTCCACAGCTTTCTTTTAAAAGATTCCGCGCCGTCCGATTTGAATTTCTCAAAATCTCCGTCCCACTGTGCTCTCTTTTCTTCGCTTCCGTCTGCGTTTCCTGCTTTTCGCTTCTGCCTCTTGATCTGCGTTTGCAGTATCTTGGGTTTTTCGCTTTTGCTTTGATCCCTTTTTTCGGGAATGTTTCCGCTTCTGACGAAGAATGAAAGCTTTGGGTCTGACGCCGGATACTTTTCTCTCGACCCGGTTTTCTGCGCTTCATTGCTGAACGGCCAATCGGATCTCACTTTGTAAGAAATGCTGTGCTTCCAAGAGTATTTTCCCCGCACCTTTTCGCTTTCAGGATTTTAAATCCCGCGTGCCGGAACCTCTTCGATCCGCTTCCGAAACTTTTTGAGCTTCCGCTTGAGAAAGCCGCCTTACGGCGATCCTTCCGATCTACTTCGCGTTCCTGAGGGTCTTCCTCTTGTTCACCTATATAATAGCACGCGGATTTCATTTTGTCAACAGTTATTTTTAACTTTTTCCGAGATAATTAGTTACATATGTCATCTGGTTTTCTTGTGCAAAAAAGCAAAAGGGCTTTCCCAAAAGCAGGGGAAAGCCCTGAAATCAGCCGATGCCGAGCAGGTACGCCGCGCCGTACAGCACAATCAAATGCGCCGGATAGAACGCGTAGAACAGCCATTTCATCGGCCGGCCGCGCGCGCCGTTATACAAGAGGAGCAGCGCATAGCCGCCCATCGCGGCGATAAACAGCAGCGCAGCGTCCGCGCTGAACGGCGCGCCGTACAGCAGCGCCGTCAAAACGGTGAGCAGAGCGCCGAGCAAAAGCCTGTTCCGCACGGCGTACAGGAGAAAAATGCAGAAGACGCCGTACCCGCCGTAATCCATGTGCATATACTCCGCGATATACACCGCCATCAGGAGCACAAGGCTGAATAGAAGCCACGCGCTCCGCTCATTTTTCCGCGCGCAGTGCTCGAACAGCATGCACACGCAGGCGCCGAGCAGCAGCGTAAAAAATACATTCGTCGTGCCCAGCCCGATCTCGCCCCATTCGAAGGCGAGCTGAAACGGGATCTCCGAAATTAAGCCGACAAGCAGCAGCCGCAGCAAATACCGCTCCCGGCTGTGCGTGTGGCGGCTGCCCTGCGCGACCGAAAACGCAAAGATCGGAAACGCCATGCGGCCGAAGAGCTCGAACGCATAGAAAAGCGGCGAATGCAGGAGCGCCCAAGAAGCCTCCAGCGACATCCCGCAGACCTGCATAAAAAACGGCTGCGTCAAAAGAATTTTCAGCAGATGATCGGCAAACATGGCAGCCAGCGCCACGCATTTCAAAAATGTACCCGACATTTCCCACACCCTCTTTCCGGATATTTTACCCGATTCCCTCATATATTAGCATAGATTTTGTATTGAATCAATAAGTTTCATTCACATATTATTTTCAAATCAGCCGCAAACGATTTTGGAAAACGCCTTGACTTTGCGGGCGGTTCACGATACAATAAGGGTGCGGAATAAAGCTCCGCCCGAAATCTGAAAGGACGGTCTGAACCATGAGTATAGAAAACGAACAGGATTACGAGGCCGATCTCGTCGTTCTTCTCGACGACGAGGGCAACGAGCACGAATTCGAGATCATCGACGAAATCGAGAACGACGACGGCTACTTTATGGCGCTGATCCCGACACTCAGCGACGCGGAGGGCGACGTAGCAGACGCCGACGAGTACTATATCTTCGAGCTCGTCAATGTAGACGGCGAGGAGCAGCTCTCCGAGGTTGAGGATGAGGCCCTGCTTGATAAGCTGGCCGACATTTTCGAATCGCGCTACGCGCAGGCAATGGAGGACGAGGAGGAATAACCTTCCGCGCATAACAAGCCCGGCGCACGCAAACAATAGAATTACCTGCCCGATACGCGGACCGTGCAAGAATAACCCTACACTCAAATACTCGGGAGCCCGGCTCCACAGACGGACTGCAGACCTCCCGGCGGCGGCTTGACCGCCGTTGGAAGAAGGGAGCGAGAAACCTGTGGGAGGGCACCCACCTGCTTTTACAGTAGCAGGTTATTGAGAGCACGTTACGGTCGGGCGGGGATTTTTATGTCTGTTTCAAGGCGGTGAAAACCGCCTTTTTTCAACCCCTTTCCCCGAAAACTGCGGGAAAGGACGACATACATAAAGGGGAATTTCGAGTCATGCTCACGAAAGCACAGAATTTTACGGCCGGCCTGCGCGACGGCCTGCCGATCTGCTTCGGCTATTTCGCCGTTTCGTTCGCCTTCGGCATTCAGGCGGCCGCCATCGGCCTCACCGTGCCGGAAGCCGCCGTGATCTCCGCCGCAAACCTGACCTCCGCCGGGCAGTTCGCGGCGCTCGGCGTGATCGCCGCGGGTGCTTCTTACCTCGAGCTCGCGTTCACCCAGCTCGTCATCAACCTGCGGTACTTCCTGATGTCCTGCGCGCTCTCGCAGCGGCTCTC
>URQJ01000009.1 GCA_900549945.1 uncultured Oscillospiraceae bacterium | reverse complement strand
CTTTCATTTGGCTTTGCAACAGGCTATCTGACTGCTTTTTCATGGGGAGTTTATCAATTGTACGGGAATGAGATAACTTTTGGCACTATGACTGCTTTTTTACAGCTGGTAGCCATGATACAAGGGCCGGCATTTGGGCTGGTAGCGAGTATTCCTGCCTTTATTGCTGCATACACAGCATTGGAACGTTTGAATGAATTGGAGAAACTACCGAGGGAACAGGCAGATATGTCTTTGGTCCAACCGTCTTTCCGGATAGAAAAAATAACTTTTTCCGATGTTACTTTCGAGTATGAAACCGGTAGACAAACATTATCTCACGCAAATTTTGTTTTTGAACGGGGGAAAATGACTGCATTAGTCGGAGAAACCGGATGTGGAAAGACCACGGTAATGCGATTATTACTTGGCTGGTATCTCCGCAACAGGGGACGGTTACTGTATCGGATAATAAATCCGGCTTTCCGATGGCTCCCGCTTTCCGGCAACGGATAGCGTATGTACCTCAAGGGAATTATCTTTTTTCCGGAAGTATCCGGGAGAACCTTTCTTTGGGAAATCCGGATGCTGATGACGAAGTAATGAAGAAGGCTTTGAAAATGGCTGCTGCTGATTTTGTTTTTTCAATGCCGTCGGGGCTCAACAGTGAACTGAAAGAAGGCGGGAAGGGGCTTTCCGGTGGACAAATACAGAGATTGGCCATTGCTCGTGCATTGTTGCACGGTGGCGATGTACTTCTATTGGATGAAGCGACCAAGATTGAGGACAATCTGGCGGAGGGCAAATATACGGTGCGCGGCGACGAATGGTTCTTGCAGGGCCATTTTCCGGGCAACCCGATCGTGCCGGGCGTGATTCAGTGCGAGATGCTCGCGCAGAGCGCCTGCGCGCTTCTGCTCGACGGCGCGGCCGAGGGCATGACCCCGGTTTTCACGAGCCTCGACAAGGTGAAGTTCCGCGGCATGGTGAAGCCCGGCGACACGCTCGAGACCGAGTGCGAGCTCGTGCGCCAGCGCGGCGCGTTCTACTTTGCGAAGGGCACGGGCCGCGTGAACGGCAAGGTCTGCGTCACGGCGGAATTCTCGTTCGCGCTCGTCAAGGCCTGAGCCGCGCGTAGGAAAGGAAAGGCAGCAGCATGTTTACGAAATTACTCGTTGCAAACCGCGGGGAGATCGCGGTGCGCATCATCCGCGCCTGCAAGGAGATGGGCATCCGCACCGTCGCGGTCTATTCGAAGGCGGATGCGGAATCCATCCATGTGGCGCTCGCAGACGAGGCCGTCTGCATCGGCGAGGCCGCGGCGAAGGACAGCTACCTGAATCAGGAGCGCATCGTCAGCGCGGCGATCGCATCGAAGGCGCAGGCGATCCACCCGGGCTACGGCTTCCTCGCCGAGAACGCGTCGTTTGCGGACCTGTGCAAGAAGCACGGCATTGCGTTCGTCGGCCCCTCGGGCGATTTGATCTCCCGCATGGGCGATAAGGACGCGGCCCGCCGCCTGATGCAGCAGTCCGGCGTGCCGACGATTCCGGGCACCGAGATCCTCGAGGACGCGGCAGCAGCCAAAGCGGCTGCGGAAAAGATCGGCTATCCCGTCATGCTGAAGGCTTCGGCGGGCGGCGGCGGCAAGGGCATCCGCCTCGTGCGCGCCGCCGAGGAGATCGAGCATGCGTTCAGCACCGCCTCGAGCGAAGCGCAGCAGGCGTTCGGCGACGGGCGGATGTACATGGAGAAATACATATACCCGGCAAAGCACATCGAGGTGCAGCTCCTCTGCGACGAGCAGGGCAACGTCGTGTGCCTCGGCGAGCGCGAGTGCTCGATTCAGCGCAACAACCAGAAGCTGATCGAGGAATCCCCCTCGCCGGGCGTCTCGAAGGAAAAGCGGCGAGAGCTGTTTGAGGCGGCGGCGAAGGCGGCGAAGGCCGTCGGCTATGTCAACGCCGGCACCGTCGAATTCCTGATGGACAGGGACAAGAATTTTTATTTCATGGAGATGAACACACGCCTGCAGGTGGAGCACCCGGTTTCGGAGCTTGTCACCGGCAAGGACATCGTCAAGTGGCAGATCCGCATCGCGGCGGGCGTCGAGCTCGACTGCACGCAGGACGACATCAAGGTGCGCGGCGCGGCGATCGAGTGCCGTATCAACGCCGGCGGCGTGGGCAAGGTCGATTTCCTGCACATCCCCTCCGGCCCGTGGGTGCGCTTCGACACGTTCCTCTATCAGGGCTACGAGGTGCCGCCGTTCTACGATTCGATGCTCGGCAAGATGATCGTGTTCTCCTCCACGCGCGAGGAGGCCATCCGCAAGATGCAGTCCGCCCTGTGCGAGCTTGTCATCGGCGGTCTGCCGAACAACATCGAGAACCAGATCGATATCATCCGCGATCCCGTTTTCCAAAGCGGGGATTATTATACCGACTTCATCAAAAACCGCGAGGGCTGAGGGGGCGCTGAGCCGCCCGGCAAAAGCCCGGATGCGTGCAACCGAAGGGAGAAACCGCTATGAATCTGATGGGCCTGTTCCGCTCGCCCCAGAACGAGCTGGAAAAGGGCGGCAAGCAGCCGAAAAACCCGCAGGAGGAATCGCATGAGATCACGATGACCTGCCCGAAATGCGGCACACAAACACCTGTTTCGGAGCTTTGGGATACGCAGAACGTCTGCCGCTGCGGGCATCATTTCCGCATGACGGCGCGCCAGCGCATCAGCTTCCTCGCGGATGAGGACAGCTTCACGGAGCTGGACGGCGACATGACGAGCCGCGATATCCTGAATTTTCCGAACTACGAGAATAAGCTCAAAAGCGCGAGACTTTCCACGCGCGAAAAAGAGGGCGTGCTCTGCGGCACGCTCCGTGTGGAGGGCGAGCCGTGCGCCGTGTTCTGCATGGACCCGCACTTTATGATGGGCAGCATGGGCACGGTGGTCGGCGAAAAGATCACGCGCCTGTTTGAATACGCCGCCGCGCACCGCCTGCCGGTGGTCGGCTTCACGGCGGCGGGCGGCGCCAGAATGCAGGAGGGCATCCTCTCGTTGATGCAGATGGCAAAGACGAGCGGCGCCGTGCGCCTGCACAGCGACGCCGGCCTCTTTTACCTGACCGTGCTCACCGACCCGACAACCGGCGGCGTGACGGCGAGCTTCGCGATGGACGGCGACGTTATTATGGCGGAGCCGGACGCGATGGTCGGCTTTGCCGGCGCGCGCGTCATCGAGCAGACGATCCGCAAAAAGCTGCCCGAGGGCTTTCAGCGCGCGGAATTTCTGCTCGAGCACGGCTTTGTCGATCTGATCGCGCCGCGCAACCGCCAGCGCGCGGTGATCGCGCAGCTTCTCCGGATGCACGACGCCGGAAAGCAGGGCGTCTGCACGAGCGAGAGCGAGGAAGAAACGGAGGGCGAATCCTGATGGCAACGGCGTATGAAAAGGTTCAGCTCGCGCGCGGCAAGGGCCGTGCGACGGGGCTTTCGTTTATCCAGAATATTTTTACGGATTTCATCGAGCTGCACGGCGACCGCCGCTTTGCCGACGACCCGGCGATCGTCGGCGGCATTGCGCAGCTCGGCGGCCGCACCGTCACGGTCATCGCGATCGAAAAGGGCGGCGATACGCGCGATAAGGTCTACCGCAACTTCGGCTCCCCGAACCCTGAGGGCTACCGCAAGGCGCTGCGCCTGATGCATCAGGCGGAGAAATTCCGCCGCCCGGTCGTCTGCTTTGTCGATACCTCGGGCGCGTTCTGCGGCATCGGCGCGGAGGAACGCGGGCAGGGGCAGGCGATCGCCGAAAACCTCATCGAGATGATGGGCCTGAAAACGCCGGTGATCTCGGTGCTGATCGGCGAAGGCGGCTCCGGCGGCGCGCTGGCGCTCGCCGTGGCGGACCGCGTGTGGATCCTCGAAAACGCCGTGTATTCGGTCGTGTCGCCCGAGGGCTGCGCGAGCATCCTGTGGAAGGACGCGAAGCGCGCGAAGGACGCGGCGGAGTGCCTGCGGCTGACCGCGCAGGATATGGAGCAGCTCGGCGTCGTCGAGCAGGTCATCAGCGAGGAGGAAAAGGGCACGGTGTTCGCCCGCGTCAAGGCAATGCTCGAAACAGAGCTCGACGCCCTGTGCGAAAAGGACGGCGATACCCTGCTAAAGGAGCGCTACGCGCGGTTCAGGAAATACTGAGCCGGTGCGCTGAGACTGGAAGAAAACGGAAAATGCCCGTGAGGGCGTGTGTGCAGGGACCCGGAGTTATCCGGGTCCTTTTCTGTCTGTGCGGCGCTTTGTACGATTCATTTTGAAAAAATCGGGATAATGTGGATTGTTTACACAAAAGGAAATTGCAAAAGCGAGGAAATAGTGTTATTATAATCTAAAATATATGGCGGGGATGTGGGCGGCGTGAAGCGGAGTTTTCTGAATCGATTGTTGATCACCTATACGATTTTGGTGTGCAGCCTGATCATGCTCATTTTTTCGGGCTTTGTCATCTCCCTGCAAAAGAGCCACGCCCAAAAGATCACGGATATGGACAACGAGACGCTTGCGGGCTATGCAGAGGCCTTTGACCGCACAATCGACGGCATGCGCCAGTTTGCAGGCAACCTGAAAAATATCGGCTCGCTGAATCTCTTTGCGTACAGCTCGAAGGAAAAGTATTACTGGCGCATGGCCGATCTATATAACGATTTGAAGCAGGCCAACGCGCTGCTCAGCAAAATGCCGTACAACATTTTGGTGCAGAAGCAGAACGACGATACCGTGATCACAAACACCGGCTCGTCGAAAATCCACCGTTTTCTCGACAGCTTTCAGATGACGCTGAACGAATATCAGCAGATGGTGCAGCAGCTCGGCGACGGCCGAATCAATCAGGAGCGGATCATCATCACGGATACCGACCTGATCTATGTCACGCAGAAGGATTTGATCGATACGAAGATGATCTTCGTCTTGTATTCTTCTTTTCAGAATCTGGGGCTCGAGCAGGATGCGCTCCTGCCGATTTCTTTCTGCACCGATGACCCGCGTATCCTTGACCGGCGCACTGAAAATGCGGCGCCCGCTTTTTCAGAGACGGCGGAACAGCTCGGGAGCGCGGAGGTGCAGGAACTGAAGGCGGACGGAAAGGCCTATCAGGGCCTGACCTCTGCCTACTACGACGTGGTGTTTTATTACCCGAGCGCCGACGTGATTATGACCGGCGAAATCTGGCGGCAGATTTTGGGCCTGCTGCTGGTTTCCGTGCTTGTCTGCGCGGTGGCCTGCTGCATGGTGGCCGTGTTCTCCGTGCGGCTTTACCGGCCGATCGAGCGCATCGTCAACACGCTTTTGTCTACGGGAGATCCCGGCGTCTCCGGAGAATCGAAGAACGAGCTCGACTACATGACGCGCCGCGTCGCGCAGATCCGGCAGGAAAACTGCTCGTTGGCCGCGCTGCTGGACGACAGCAGCCGCCTGCTCCGCGAAAAGGTGATCGGCGATATTCTGCGGGGGACGGAGAAGGCCGAAACACTGCCGGGGCTTTTAAAGCGGTGCGGCCTCGGCTGGGTTGAGGGGCCGTGCGCGGCGGTGCTGTTCGATTTCTCCGAGCTGCAGGGCGAGCACTGCCACGGCGAGGAGAAGATCACCGATCAGGTCATGGACATGCTGGACGAGCAGCTCGGCAAGGCATATGTTTTGCAGCGCGCCGTGCCGTCCGGCCTTGGGGAGAGCGTGTGCTATATCTTAAAGGACGCGCAGCCGGATGCGCTGAAGCGCCAGCTTCACGAGATTATCTTGGTGATCGATACGGCGTTTCAGATTCCACTGCACGCCTTTGTAGCGCCGGCCGCGTCCGGCGTGCGGGACCTGTACGCCGCGTACCTGCTGCTGAGCCGGCTTTCGGAAAACTACCGGAAGCTGCCGATCAAAAACGTATACGACACGGCGGATCTCGCGCTGCTGGAAAATGAGAGCGCCGCATATTCGCTGAGCCTCGAGCTGCGCTTGGTGCAGGCCGTGGTACAGAACAGCCGGGCCGAGGCGGCGTCGCTGCTCCGCCGCGTATACACGGAGTACATCGCGCCGGCTTTTTCGGAAAAGCAGCCGAGAGAGGCGATGATCTTCGCGCTGGCACAGACGCTGCGCCGTGCCGCACAGCAGGCCGGTGTGGAGCTCTGCGGCGATGCGGAGGAGCTTCTGCGCCGCAGTAAGGCGCCGGAGGCGCTGTATCAGACGCTTGAGGCCCGTTTTCAGGAAATCATGGAGAGCACGGCGAGCGCTGTGCAGAGGAAGGAAACCGCTCTCAGAGAGGAGCTCGAGACGTATTTGCAGGAGAACCTTTCCCGGGATGTTTCGCTGCTCGACCTTGCCGACTGCTTCCACCTTTCCCCGAATTACATGAGCGCTCTGTTTAAGTCGGCAACAGGGAGCAATTTTAAAGACTATCTCTCCCGCCTGCGCTGCGAGCGCGCCAAAGAGATTTTAGACGCGCAGCCGGATATCAAGCTGGCGCAGCTCGGCGAGCAGGTCGGTATTTTAAATGTGAATACGCTGATCCGCGTATTCAAGAAATACACGGGCGTTTCCCCGGGGCAGTACCAGCGCGGGCGGCAGGCTGAGCCTGCGGCAAAGCTGGGGGAAAACTGAACAGCATGCGCGGGCAGGAAGCCTGCCGCCAATCCTTTGGAGGGGCGGCGGGCTTCCTTTTTTATATCCACCGGCCAAAGCGGCGGGGCCGTCAAAATCTACGGAAATTCACGTGAGCACAATTAAAATTCATAATTTTTAGATATTTGATCGATAATATATCCAAAAAATACAATGATAACTATTGAAAATTGACTGTTTTGCTTGTCCGGTGCTATACTGGGGCCATCGAAAACGAAATGAGGGTGTGATGAAGATGGCCGCAAAGCAAGCGCGCGGCAAGCCGGGAGAATCCCGCTTCCGCAAATTTTCGAGGTACTTCAGCAGGGAGTACGACCTGTATCTGATGCTGGTGCCGGTGGTGCTTTTCTACATTCTGTTTGCCTATAAGCCGATGACCGGGCTTGTCATCGCCTTTAAGGACTACAGTCCGTTCAAGGGCGTGTGGGACAGCCCTTGGGTCGGGCTCCAGTATTTTGAGGAGTTCTTTTCCTCCCAGTTTGCGTGGCGCGTCATCCGCAATACGCTGACCATCAGCCTAACAAACCTTGTGTTCGGCTTTCCGGCACCGATCCTTCTGGCGCTGCTGCTCAACGAGCTTTCCTCCCGGAAGTTCCAGAAGGCGGTGCAGACGGTAACCTACGTCCCGCATTTCATCTCCGCCGTCGTCGTATGCGGCATTGTCATCAATTTTCTTTCACCGACCAGCGGCGTGGTAAACGCCGTTTTAGAGGCCTTTGGGCAGGAGCCCGTCTACTTTCTGGCGCAGCCCGGTTTTTTTGTCGTCATTTACACGCTGATGAGCATTTGGAAAAGCACGGGCTATGGCTCGATCGTCTACATCGCGGCGCTCACCTCGATCCCGCAGGATCTGTACGAGGCGGCGCAGGCTGACGGTGCGGGCCGGTGGCGGCAGTTTGTCCATGTTACGCTGCCGGGCCTTTTGCCCACGATCACGATCATGCTGTTAATCCAGCTCGGCGGTATCCTGAACGTGGGGTACGAATCCATCATTCTGCTCTACAATCCCGGGATCTACGAGACGGCCGACGTAATCAATTCCTATGTCTACCGCACCGGCATTCTGGAGGGGCGTTACGATTATGCGACCGCGGTCGGCCTGTTTAACTCGGCGGTGGCGCTTGTGCTCGTGCTCGGCGCGAACAAGCTCTCGAACAAGCTGACGGAAACCGGATTGTGGTGAGGGGGAAAAACGATGAAACGAACAAAGGGCGAGCTTGTATTCAACGCATTCAACATCACGGCGCTGGCGCTGACGATTCCCGTCACGCTCTATCCGTTTTATTACACACTGATCGCGTCCCTCAGCGACGGCTCGCAGATCGTTCAGGGCAATGTAATCCTGTTTCCAAAGGGTTTCAACCTCGATTCCTACCGGATGATTTCGACGATCGATCATTTTTGGGCGTCCTATGGAAACACACTGTTTTACACGTTTTTCGGGACGCTCGCGAGCCTCGCCATCATGTCAATGGGCGCTTACGCGCTCTCCCGCAGGCGGCTCAAGGGGCGCAGGGTCATTGGCATGATGATTTCCTTTACCATGTGGTTCAATGCCGGCATCATCCCGTTTTACCTGAATATGGATGATTTGAATCTGCTGGACAGCCGGCTCGGCATCATCTTCGGTTTTGCCTGCTCTGCATTTTACATCATTATCATGCGCAGCTATTTTGAGGGGCTGCCGCAGGAGCTGGAGGAATCGGCAAAGATCGACGGGCTCTCGAATTTCGGCATTTTCCTGCGGATCATGCTGCCGCTTTCCACGCCGATGCTGGCCACGATCACGCTGTACTGCGCGGTGGACCGCTGGAACGGGTATTTCTGGGCGATGATCATGCTGAAGGACATCGATAAAATCCCGCTGCAAGTGCTGCTGAAGAAGCTGATCGTTGAAAATCAGGTTCTCGCCTCCGTCGATAACGGCGGTGTCAACTATGCGCGGGAGGGCATGATTTACGCGATCGTCATTGTCGCGATTCTGCCGATCATTCTATTCTATCCGTTTGTGCAGCGCTTTTTCGTCAAGGGTCTGACGGTGGGCGCCGTCAAAGGATAACGGCTGAGGTGGCTTCAATTCAGAGGAATTGAAAATATACACAGAAAGGACTAGGACTATGAAGAAGAATTTTTTGCGGGGCCTGACACTGGCGGCCGCGGCGGCAATGCTGCTGACGGCGTGCAGCGGCGGAGCAGGAAACGGGCAGACAGGAAGCACGGCGGGTAATTCGGAGGCTTCTGTCTCCAGTACGGCGGCGCAGGACCAGACGTACCTGTGCAGTGCGGAGCCGCTGGAGCTGACGGCGCACATCCATTGGGGCAATGTCTATGTGCTCAGCGATAAATGGACGGTGACGCAGAAAGCGGCAGAAATGACGAACGTCTCGCTGAAGGGCACGGCCTCGCCGATGGAGACCGATTCCACCGAGGCGTTTAACCTGATGATTGCCGGGCAGGATATCCCCGACCTTGTGGGCGGCAACCGCGATCTGATCAACCAGTACGGCATGGAGGGGGCCTTTATGCCGCTCAACGATCTGATCGAGGAATATGCGCCGGACTTCAAGAAGATTCTCGACGAAAATCCGGATATCCGCGGCGCGATAACAGCGGCGGATGGCAATATCTACCAGATTCCGTTCGTGTATGAAAGCCTCGTTTCGGAGGCGTGGTTCATCCGGCAGGACTGGCTGGATAAGGTCGGCATGGAGGCCCCGGAAACGGTGGAGGAACTGCACGACGTTTTGACGGCCTTTGTCAATGAGGATCCGAATGGAAACGGCCGCAAGGACGAGGTGGGATATTTCACCCGCCTCGGCAATACGGACAACGTGCTCAAGGGCCTGCTCTCGCTGTTCGGCGTTCAGGATGCGTGGCACACAGATGCGCAGGGCCGCGTTCAGATCGGCCTGTACACGCAGGAATATAAGGACGCGATCAAAAGCGTCAGCCAGTGGTACGCGGAGGGGCTGATCGACCCGGAGATCTTCACGCGCGGCGGCAATGCGCGCGACATCCTTTTCCCGGAGAACAACGGCGGCGTAATTCACGACTGGATTCCCTCGACCACCGGATACAACGAGAAGATGCAGGAGAGCGTTCCGGGCTTCAGCATCGTCGGTATTCTGCCGCCGACCGATTCGAACGGCGACCAGTGGGAGGTTGAGGCCCGCGCGAAACTGAGCGGTGCCGGCTGGGCCATCGGTGCGGAGAACGCGCACCCAGAGGAGACCATGCGCTACATGAACTTCTGGTGGACGGAGGCCGGCAGACGCCTGCAAACCTACGGCATTGAGGGCGATACCTATACGATGGAAAACGGCGAGCCGGTTTACACGGAAAAGGTGCTCGGCGCGACGAACCCCATCAACGACTATATGCGGCAGATCGGCGGGCAGATCGAGGACATGGCGAGCCTGCACGACAATTCGTACGAGCGCTTCATGTCCGACGAGGAGGGAATCCGCGTGACGGAAATGTACGAATCCTCCGGCCTTGTCAATAAGATGAACGTAAAGCTGCCGGCCGTCAGCTTCACGGAGGAGGAGCTCGATGTGGTCAACTCCAAATGGCAGCCGTGCCGCAACTACATGCTCGAGCAGCTTCAGAAATGGACGTTTGACGGAAGCGGCATCGATGCGGAGTTCGACGGCTATATGGAAACGCTGAAATCCATGGGGATTGAGGACGTCATACAGGCTTACCAGAGTGCGTATGACCGCCTGATGTCGGCCGCCGGATAAGAAAAAAGCACAGAAAAGGCAGTCCGGCGGGGCAGGCCGCGGAAAGCGGGTTCGCCCCGCCGGAAAATTCTGATAGAAACGGAGGTGCCGGCAATGAAAGGGTGCTTTATGGGGGCGCGTGGGTCGAATCGCATCGACTTCGTATTTGCGGACGGACGAAAGGAAAGGTTTGCGCAAAGGCTCGAGCTGTGCCCGGCGGTGATCCATGCGGACAATATGGAGGAACACCGGGCGTTTCTGCGGGAGACGGAGGTAATCCTCTGCACGTGGGATATGCTGCCGCTGACAGAGCGAGAATTGGAGGAGTATTTTCCGGCGCTGAAGCTGGTTTTGTATGCGGCGGGCTCGGTCCAGTATTTTGCGCGGCCTTTCCTGAGCCGCGGTGCGCGCATTTGCAGCGCGTGGGGAAGCATGTGCTACCCGGTCGCACAGTTCACGGTGAGCTGCATCGTTCTCGCGAATAAGGGTGCGTTCCACGCCGCGCGGCTTGCGGAACAGGGCCGCCACGCGCAGGGGCATGCACTGGCGACGGAGCACTACCCCGGCAGCTATTCGGGGACGAAGGTCGGCGTCCTCGGCGCCGGGAAGATCGGCAGCCTTGTGATCCGCGCGCTCCGGCAGCTCGGCGTGGAAGTCCTGCTGTTCGACCCGTTCTGCAGCGCGGCGCGGGCGGAGCAGCTCGGCGCGTCGCTGTGCAGCTTGGAGACGGTTTTCCGGGAATGCCAGACGGTTTCCAACCATCTGGCGGACAACGCGCGGACGCGGGGCATACTCGACTACCGGCTGTTTTCCGCCATGCGGCCGGATGCGGCCTTTATCAACACCGGGCGCGGCGCGCAGGTGATAGAGCCGGATCTCGTGCGCGCGCTGGAGGAGGAGCCGGGCAGGCTCGCGGTGCTCGACGTCACCTGGCCGGAGCCGGTGGAGGCGGGCCACGCGTTCCTGCGGCTGCCGAATGTGGTTCTGTTTCCGCACATCGCCGGGTATGCGCGGCGCGAGGTGCTGCGCATGCCGGATGCAATGCTCGAGGAGCTCTCGCGGTATCTGCGCGGCGAGCCGCTGCAATTTGAGGTGACGGCAGACATGCTGGACACCATGGCATAGAAAGGAAAATAAACGATGAAACGATCATTTACTACGCTGGGCTGCCCGGATTGGAGCTTTGACCGCATTTTGAAGGAAGCCGGACGAATGGGCTATACAGGGGTGGAGATCCGTGGTATCGACGGTGTGATGCGCGCCGAAGAAATCCCGCTGTTTTTCCCGGAGAATCTGGAGCAAACCCGCGCGTACATCCGTGCGCACGGCTTGGAGCTGGTCGGCTTCGGCACCTCCGCAGCTTTTCACGATGCGGAGCGGGCGGCGGCCGGTTTGGACGAGGGGAAAAAAGCGATAGACGTCTGTGCCGCCGCAGGCATACCGTTCATCCGCGTGTTCGGGGATCAGATCCCGGATGCCGCTGCCGCTGCGGAAACCGTTGAGGCGGTCGGCCGGGCGATCGCGCAGCTCTGCGCGTATGCGGCGGGCAAGGGTGTGGACGTCCTGCTGGAGATCCACGGGGATTTCAACACGGTCGAGGCCGTGTCGGGCGTGATCCGCATCTGCGGGCAGTACAGCAGCTTTGGGATTCTCTGGGACGTCGAGCACAGCGACCGCGCGTACGGGGACGGCTGGCGGGCGTTTTACGATGTGATCCGGCCCTATGTGCGGCACACGCATTTCAAAGATCACATCCGCAATGCGGACGGTACCTTTACGCTGTGCCTGCCGGGCGAGGGGGACATCCCCTTGCTGGAAATCGCCGCTGCCCTGCGAAAGGACGGATACAGCGGCTATTACTCGCTGGAATGGGAGAAAAAATGGCACCCGGAGCTGCCGGAGCCGGAAGAGGCGCTGGCCGCTTACCGGGTACTGATGGATCGGGCGGAGCAGGCGCTGTGAAGCGCCGCGGCGGATGAAAGCCGATAAGGCAGAAAGGATTTATGCAATGAAAAAGATACGTGTTGCCGTGATCGGCTACGGCCGAAGCGGGAGAGACATACATAAACACCTGCTCGAGCAGCTTCCCGAGCAGTATGCGCTGGCAGGCTTTGTGGATCAGGACCCGCAGCGCCGCGCGATGATCCGGCGGGAAACCGGCCTTGAGGCCATGCGGGACTATACGGAGCTGTTCTGCAGGCAGGCGGAGATCGACCTTGTCGTCAATGCGTCCTTCACGCAGGATCACGCCCGCATTTCAAAGGCCCTCTTGGAGCAGGGCTTCAGCGTGCTGAGCGAAAAGCCCGCGGCTAAAACCGTGGAAGCCTTTGACGGCCTGCTGGAAAGCGCCGCGAAATCGGGCGCGGAATACCTTGTTTTCCAACAGTACCGTTTTTCCCCGGCCTATCAGAAAATCAAGGCGTGCATCGCCTCTGGCGTTTTGGGCGACATCCTGCAAATTGACCTGCGGTACGACAATTTCAGCCGCCGGTGGGACTGGCAGACGCTGCAGGCGTGCGACGCGGGGAGCCTGCGCAATACCGGGCCGCACCCTGTAGACCACGCGCTCGACCTCATGGGGTTTCCGGAGGCTGTGCAGGTGACGGCCCGCATGCGCTGTGCGCACACCTTCGGCGACGCCGAGGATTATGTGAAGCTGATCCTACAGGCTGAGCGTGCGCCGCTGATCGATTTGGAGATTTCCAGCGCCAACGGCTGCTGCCCGCACACGTTTTTAGTGCAGGGGACGCGGGGATACCTGATCGGCGACACTGCACGGCTGGATTGGAAGTATTACAAAGAGGAGGAGGCGCCGGCGCACGAGGTCGTCCGGGCACCGCTTCGAAACGAAAGCGGTGAGCCGGTTTACTGCGGCGAGAAGCTGCCGATGCACGAAGGCTTCTGGCAGGCCGAGGGCGAGGAAAAGGACGACTTCAACTGCAAGGGGCTGGCGTTTTACAGAAATCTCTACCGCCACCTTACGGAGGGCGCGGCGTTTGAGATCCGGCCCGAGCAGGTCCGGCAGCAGATCGCCGTCATCGAGGAGGCGCACAGGCAGAACGACCGGTACATGCCGAGGATTTTCGATTGAACGGCACGCGGAAAACGAAAGGAGGGCGGCCCTCCGCCGTGCCTGCAAACCGGATCAGGCGAGGCCGGGGTGGATGAAAAACAGGAGGCGATCGAATGTGAAGCATGAGGCGTTTCATTACCGCACGCTGGATCAGCTGCGGCAGACGCTGAGGCGGCTGGGGCTTACACTGCCCCTCAGTGAAAATTACAGCGTGTTGGCGCAGCCTCTGCGGCTGAAAAATGGGAAAGCGAGCCCAAACCGCATTGCGGTTCAGCCGATGGAAGGCTGTGACGGCACGCCGGACGGAAGGCCTGGCGCCCTGACGCTGCGCCGCTATAAGCGCTTTGCTGAAAGCGGCGCCGGCATGATCTGGGCGGAGGCGACGGCAGTCTGTGCAGAGGGGCGGGCCAACCCGCGGCAGCTTTGGATCTGCCCGGAAAACGTGGGCGCTCTGGGCAGAATGGTGGAGCAGATTAAGGAGACGTCCATGAAGAAAAACGGCTTTGCGCCGCTCGTCATTATGCAGGCCACGCATTCTGGGCGCTACGCGAAGCCGAATGGTGTTCCCGAGCCGGTTATTGCATACCAAAATCCGCTGTTTGAAAAAACAAAGCCGATTTCACCGGCGAGCATCATCACAGACGACGAACTGAAGGCGCTTGAGGAGTTGTACGGCCGGGCGGCACGGCTGGCAGAGCAGGCCGGCTTTGACGGTATCGACATCAAGGCCTGCCACCGCTATCTGGTCAGCGAGCTGCTTTCCGCCTATGGCCGGCCGGGGATATACGGAGGCAGCTTTGAAAACCGCACGCGGCTGTACCGCAATGCGGCTTTGAGCGCGCGGGCTGCTGTATCGTCCGGCATGCTTGTGACGAGCCGCCTGAATGTGTACGACGGGTTCCCGTATCCATACGGCTTCGGCGTTACAGAGCGCGGCGGGCTTGAACCTGCGCTGGGAGAACCGCTGCGGCTGGTGCAAATGCTGCGGGATACATGCGGCTTTGAGCTTTTAAATGTCACGGCCGGGAACCCGTATGTCAATCCGCATGTCAACCGGCCGTATGACCGCGGCGCGTATGAGCCGCCGGAGCATCCGCTCGAGGGGGTGGAAAGAATGCTCCGGTGTGTCGGGCAGATTGCCAAAGGCTGTCCGGATATGCAGATTATCGGCTCAGGGTTTTCCTACCTGCGGCAGTTTTCGGCGGCGCTGGCTGCCGGCGCTGTGGAAAGCGGCGTGTGCGCGGCAGCCGGCTTCGGCCGTGCGTTCTTCGCCTACCCGGAGTTTCCGCGCGACCTGCTCCTAAACGATGCGATGAGGCCGGAAAAGTGCTGCGTGGCCTGTGGAAAATGCACGGAGCTGATGCGTGCCGGCAGCATGGCCGGCTGTGTAGTGCAGGATCGGGTGGTTTATCAGCCGATCTATCGGCGCGATGTGCAGGGAGAAAATACAGGGGAGGTGTACAGATGAAAAAGATTGCATGGATTACAGGCTCCCGGCGCGGCATCGGCTTAGGGATCGCCCGGGCGCTGGCAAAAGAGGGGTTTCATGTCGTTTTATCGGCTACCGCGCCCGCAGCGGCCTGCGCGGAGCTTCTGCGGGATTTTTTGGAAAACGGATGGAGCGCGTCGTACATCCGGTGCGATATAGCGGATCAGGCGCAGCGGGAGGCCGCGCTGGATGCGATTCTCTCGGAGCACGGCCGTCTGGATCTGCTTGTCAACAATGCGGGCGTCGCGCCGGCGGAGCGACGCGATATTCTGGAGATGACAGAGGAGAGCTTTGATCGGGTTCTGCGCATCAACCTCCGCGGCACCTTCTTCCTGTGCCAGCAGGCTGCCCGGCACATGATCGCGCTGCTGGAAGCGGGTATACCGGATTACCGCCCCAGAATCGTCAATATCGGCTCCATATCCGCTTACACCGCATCGGTCAACCGAGGGGAATACTGTATTTCAAAAGCTGGTATTTCCATGGCGACGGAACTGTTTGCTGATCGGCTCGCGGCATACGGCATTCCGGTGTTCGAGGTGCGTCCCGGTATTATTCTGACGGATATGACGGCCCCGGTAGCTGAAAAATACCGCCGGCTGGTCGAGGAGGAGGGGGTCACGCCTATCCGCCGTCTCGGCAGGCCGGAGGATGTTGCCGGCTGTGTTGTGGCGGCGGCCAGCGGTCTTTTGGATTTTTCCGCAGGTCAGGTGCTCCATGCAGATGGCGGCTTTCACATTCGGAGGCTGTGATGGAGGAGACGAGGATGACCCTGCGCGGGAAGGCGTTCCGGCTGATTTTGCTCGATACGGCGGTAGTGGGCACGGGCTGCGCCGGATATAACGCGGCGGATAGCTTGTATGATCTCGGGCGCACGGATACAGCGATTTTTACAGAGGGGATAGGCTGCGGCACCTCGCGCAATACGGGCAGTGACAAGCAGACCTATTACAAGCTGTCTCTTGCCTCCGATGGTATGGATTCTATCCGCGAGCTGGCGCAAACGCTGTTTGATGGCGGCGGCGTACACGGAGATACCGCGCTGGCCGAGGCCGCCGGCTCAGTCCGGTGCTTCATGAAGCTGGTCAACCTAGGCGTACCGTTCCCAACAAATCGGTTCGGCGAATATGTCGGCTACAAAACCGATCATGACCCGCGCCAGCGGGCCACCTCGGCTGGCCCGCTGACCTCCAGATTTATGACGGAAGCACTGGAACGCTCTGTGCGGGATAAGGGGATTCCGATTTTTGACGGTATGCAGGCCGTGCGGCTCGTTATATTTCAGGACAAGCTGTGTGGGATGATCTGCCTCGACACGCGGCGGATGGAATTTGTCTCCGTGTGCTGCAATCATCTGATTTTGGCGACCGGGGGGCCGGCCGGCGTTTATGCCGATTCGGTTTATCCGCACGGTCAGATCGGAGCGAGCGGGCTTGCGGTCGCCGCCGGTGCCGTGTGCAGTAACCTCCATGCGTGGCAGTACGGCTTGGCGTCCCTGAAATTCCGCTGGAACGTATCCGGCACGTATCAGCAGGTTCTGCCCCGCTATATTTCGGTGGATCAAAAGGGAGGGGAGCGCGAGTTTCTGCCCGATTATTTTGAAACGCCGGAACAGGCGCTGGACAATGTGTTCCTAAAGGGGTACCAGTGGCCCTTCGATGCACAGCGGTGCGGGGGCTCCTCACGCATCGACCTGATTGTGCGGCACGAAATAAAGGATCTTGGCCGCCGGGTATTTCTGGACTACAGGCGGAATCCCACCGGACTTGCGCGCGGCATGCAGGGGCTCGGAAAAGAAGCGTTCCGTTATCTGGAGCGGTCCGGCGTGCTGGGCGGAACGCCGGTGGAGCGGCTGGAAAAAATGAATCCGGAAGCTGTCGCGCTTTACCGGCGGCACGGCATCGATTTGTACCGGGAACGGCTGGAAATCGGCGTGTGCGCCCAGCACCACAACGGCGGGATTGCGGTGGACAGCCATTGGGAGAGCAGCATCCCCGGCCTGTTTGCAGTCGGCGAGGCGGCCGGAACCTTCGGCGATTACCGGCCGGGCGGCGCGGCGCTCAATGCCGCGCAGGTAGGAGCTTTACGGGCGGCGGAGCACATCGCCGACGTAGGCCGGCGCGGTCTGCCGGATGCTTCGGCATCTGCAAAAGCGTTTCGGCAGGCGCTCGGCGCGCTTTTGGAGCAGGCAGAGGGCTGCATGTGCCGGAAGGACGGGCCGGATCCGCGTGCATTTCTGGCAGGCTTGCAGTGCGAGATGAGCCGGCATGCGGCGCTGCTGCGCGCGCCGGAGGAAATCGCGCGGCTGCGTATGGAGCTGGAAAAAGGCTGTTCCGGTTACTTTCAGTGGATGCGCATTCGCTCTGTGCGGGAGCTGCCGGCACTGCTGCGCGGCGGCGATACGCTTTTGACGCAGTGCGCGGTGCTTGCCGCCATGCAGGAGAGCTGTGTGGCCGGAAGCCGCGGCTCCGCATTGGTGCTCGATCCGAACGGGACGCCCGTACCCGGTCTGCCGGAGCTTCGTTTCCTGCCGAAAAAGACGGAACGAAATGATGCGGTGCTCCTGACGCACTGGGACGGAAAAGTGTTTCGGAATACGTACCGGAGCGTACGGCCGATTCCGCAGGCCGACGATTGGTTTGAAACGGTGTGGGGAGATTACCGCAGACGCACGGCCGATCGAAGGTAAGCTGCGCCGCCAACATGGAATGCCGCAGCCCAGTTTGCCCCCGGAGAAATGGCCGCATAAATCTCGAAAAGAAGCGCAAGAAAAAACCACAGGAAATCGGTTTCCTGTGGTTTTCGTTTTGACTTGATAGGAACGAACCTTACTCCCCGAACACCTGCCCGGCGGCCTCTTGTTCGAACTGCTTGTTGTACAGGTCGGCGTAGTAGCCGCCTTTTTCGAGAAGATTTTCGTGCGTGCCCTGCTCGATGATCTTGCCGCCGCGGACGACGAGGATCAGGTCCGCGTGGCGGATCGTCGAAAGGCGGTGCGCGATCAAAAACGAGGTGCGGTTTTCGAGCAGCGTCGAGATCGCGTGCTGGATCAGCTCCTCGGTTTTCGTGTCGATCGAGGCGGTGGCCTCGTCGAGCACGAAGATGCGCGGGTCGGCGAGCACGGCGCGCGCGAACGAGATGAGCTGCTTTTCGCCGGTCGAGAGCTGGTCGCCGCCCTCGCCGACATCGCTGTCATAGCCCTTATCCATGCGCATGATGCAGTCGTGCGCGCTGACGAGCTTCGCGGCGGCCTCCACCTCTTCGTCGGTCGCGTCAAGCTTGCCGTAGCGGATGTTCTCGCGCACGCTGCCCGAAAACAGGTGCGGCGTCTGCAAAACATAGCCGATGCTCGAGTGCAGCCACAGCATCGAGCGCTCGCGGTAGTCGCGCCCGTCGATCAGAATGCGGCCGGCGGTCGGCTCGAAAAAGCGGCAGGCAAGGTTGACGAGCGTCGATTTGCCCGCGCCCGTCTCGCCGACGATCGCGACGGTCGTGCCGGCCGGAATGTCGAGCGAGAAGTGCTCGAGCACGTTTTCGGTGCCGTCCGGGTAGCGGAAAGTCACGTCGTCAAACGTGATGCGGCCCGTGATCGGCTCCCAGTTCTCGCGCTTCGGCTCAAACGAGGTGCCGTACTTTTCGATGACCTCCGGCGTGTCGGTGATGAGCGCCGGGCGCTCCATCAGCGCGGAGACGCGCTCGATGTTCGCCTGCGTCGCGATAAAATTCGAGATCGTGCGGGCGAGCTGCTGCACCGGGTCGGCGATCACGAGCGCATAGTTGATGAAAACGGTCATGTCGCCGACTGAAATGTCGCCGAAAAGCACCATGCTGCCGCCGCGCGTCAAAACGAGCGCGACGCCGATCGCGGTCAGAAAGCCGATGATCGGGATGTAGACGGCGTTCAGCCATACGGCGTGGATCGTCGTGCGGCGCATGTCGTCGGTCACGGCGCGGAAGGCCGCGTCGTTCTTATCCTCGATCACGAGCGTTTTCGAGGTCTTTGCGCCGGAAATACCCTCGTTGTAGTGGCGGGTTACCTCGGCGTTGATCGCGCGCACGCGGCGGTTGACGGCGAGGATCTTCTTCTGGAAAATGACCGTGAACACCGCGATGACCGGGATGATTGCGATCAAAATCAGCGCGAGCTTCCAGTTGTAGGCGAGCATGACGAAGACGCAGCCGATCACGTACGCGGCGCTCCAGAAGATGTCCACGAGGCTCCAGGCGAGCACGGTGCCGATCTTGTTGGTGTCGCTCATGACGCGCGCCATGATACGGCCGACCGGCGTCGTGTTGTAGTAGGAAAAATCGAGCGTTTGCAGATGCTCGAACAGACGGCGCTTCAAATCTCTGCCGAGATACATCTCCACCTTCAGGGCGAAAATCGCCATGAGGATCGTGGAAAGCGTCATCAGGACGACAAGCAGAACGTAGAGCAGGATAAAGGGCACGATACCCTCCGTGGTGCCCGGCTCGATGAAGTGGTCCACCGCGTAGCCGGAAAAAAGCGGCTGAATGGTGTCGATGCCCGCGCCGAGCAGCATCGTGGCCACGATCAGAATCATGTGCTTTTTGTACGGGGCGAGAAACGGCAGGAGTTTCGCCCACGTCTGTAAGGATTTGCTTTTGATTTTCATATGTAAAATTCTCCGAATGCGCCCTTATGTGGCGGAGCGCTGGGTGTCGTAGATGCGTTTGTAGATGCCGTCCGTTTTGGAGAGCGTCTCGTGCGTGCCGCGCTGCACGATGCGCCCTTTATCCATGACGATGATCTGGTCGGCATTCATGATGGTCGTGATGCGGTGCGCGATGATGATCGTCGTGCCGCGCACGTTTTTGTTGATGGATTCGCGGATCTTCGCGTCCGTTTCCATGTCGACGGCCGAGAGCGAGTCGTCAAAGATCTTGATCGGCGTGTCCTGCATCAGCATGCGGGCGATTGCGACGCGCTGCTTCTGCCCGCCGGAGATCGTCACGCCGCGTTCTCCGATCTGCGTGTCGTAGCCCTCGGCGAAGCTGCCGATCGTATCGTCGATGACGGCGAGCCGCGCGTATTCGCGCACGCTTTCGAGGTCGTGACGGTCGGAGCCGTCCGAAATGCTGTCCTTAAAGCTCTTTGAGAACAGAAACGGCTCCTGCAAAACGATGCCGATGTGCCGCCGCAGATGCGCGAGGGAGATGTTCCGGATGTCCACGCCGCCGATTGTGATCGTGCCGGCGCCCTCCGGCAGTTCGTAGAGCCGGTCGAGCAGATAGGTCAGCGTGCTTTTGCCGCTGCCGGTCGAGCCGAGAATGCCGAGCGTCGTGCCGGCCGGAACCGTGAAGCTGATGTCGTGCAGGACTTCGCCGGTCGTGCCGTAGGAGAAATTGACATTTTTAAACGCAATGTCGCGGTCCATCGGCGGCTCCACCGGGTTTTCGGCGTCGCGCTCCGGCTCGGCGTCGAGAATCTCGAAAAGGCGCTTCGAGCTGATGCCGGTCTTGGAAAGCTCGCTCAAAAGGCGGCCGAGGCTGCGCGTCGGCCAGACGAGCATCGAATTGTAGGCGATGAACGCGAGGTATTCGCCCTCGGTGATCGCGCCGTCGACGACGAAGAAGATGCCGGCGGCGAGGATCGTGATGACCTGTAAGCCGGAGAGCAGGTCGCCGAGGCCCCAGTTGAGGCCCATCACGCGGCCGAGCCGCACCCACATGTCGGAGAACAGGTCGTTCTGCCGGTTGAATTTGTCCTTTTCAAAGCGCTCGCGGCCGAACGCGCGCACGACGCGCACGCCGGTCAGGTTCTCCTGCACGATCGCGGTCAGAACGCCCTCGGCCTCATCGGCGACGCGGAACCGGTTGCCGACGATCACGAAGAAAATCAGCGAGTAACCGACGACGATCGGGATGAAGATCAGCGCGATCAGCGCCAGCGGCACGTTCATCGAGAACATCAGCGCGAGCGAAACGGCGATCAGCACGATCACGCGCACGAGCTCGAGAAGCTGGTCGCTGATGAAGTTGCGGATCAGGTCGACGTCCTGCGTGCAGCGCTGGATGATGTCGCCGGTCTGGTTCAGGTTGTGCCACGCGTAGGGCAGCCGCTGAATGTGCGAAAACAGCGTGTCGCGGATGCGCGTGACCGTGCCCTCGCAGCCCTTTGCCATGTGCAGGCGCGAGAGATAGGTCGTCACGCCGGAGAGCACGGCGAAAATCAGCGAGGCCAGCGCGCAGAGCACGATGTTCTGCCGCAGGAATTCCCGCCCGCCGAGCGCTTCGATCCAGCTCGTCAGGAACCCCGGCAGATTGAACGGCGTGTCGTTGATGACCGAGTCAACCGTGACGCGGATGACCTGCGGGGTCATGTAGTTTGCGAAAACCGCAACGATGATGGAGACGAGCGCCAGAATGAAATGGCGGCGCAGCCCCTTCGTGAACGGCATAAACCGCAGAATGCTTGTGTGTTTTACTTCCTTCTTCACAAAATACCAGCCTTTCCGATGGGCGCGGCCCTCCTCGGGCGGCCCATCTGCGCCGTGCCGATTGCACAGCGAAGCCGGGTGCGGGCTTAGCCCGCACCCTTTACAGCGAAATATGCGGCGCCGGAAAACACGGAGCCCGGCGCCTGTATGACGGTACTATCACTTTAGCATGGAAGCCCTAAAAAGTCAACGGGTATGCGCATAAATTGTGTGAAATATGGAATGATTCTTAAGGATTTGTTCAGAAATACCCCTTGCTTTTTGTGCGGCGGCGCATTATAATAGGGATAAATCTAGTTTTAAAAACCATGTAAACCGATTTTAAAATAATTTAAGAAAGCTGTAAGAACCAGCAGAACGCGCACAAAAGGCGCGGCAAAGCAAAAGGAGCGGTGATCGTATGGCAAACACGGCATTGGCGCGTCCGGCCCGGCGGGTTTGGCGCAGGGAGGACCGCGAGCGGCTCTCGCTGCCGCTTTATTCGCTCGGCGAGGAGATTTTTTCGGCGGTTTCGCACGGCGCGGCGGCACTTTTCGGTGCGGCGGCGCTTGTGCTGCTGCTTGCCGCCTGCAAAAAAACGCCGGTCACGGTGGCAAGTGTCAGCGTGTTCGGCGGGACGATGATTCTGCTCTACACGGTTTCGACGCTCTACCACGCGCTGAACGTCAACCGGGCGAAGCGCGTGTTCCGCGTGCTCGACCACTGCACGATTTACCTGCTGATCGCCGGCACCTACACGCCGATCACGCTCTGCTGTCTCGGCGGCACGGCGGGGCTCGCGCTGTTCTGCGCGGTGTGGGGCGCGGCCGTGCTCGGCATCGTGCTGAACGCGGTCGGCCTCGAGCGCTTCAAGGCGGTCTCGATGGTCTGCTATATCGCGATGGGCTGGGCGGTCGTTTTTGCGCTGGGCGCCGTGCTCGAGAACATGTCCGCCGCGGGGCTGTGGTATCTGCTTTCGGGCGGCATCGCATACACGGCCGGCATCGCCGCGTACGGGCTTGGGCGGAAAGTGCCGTATATGCACGCCGTTTGGCATCTCTTTGTGCTGCTCGGCAGCGTTTTGCACACGGCGGCTGTTTACACGATCGTCGTTTGAGTGTATACTAAAAAGGGGCGCGCCGGGCAGCTTGCCCTTCCCGTGGGGAGCGCATAAAAATTGAAAGGGCTGAAAATCGTGAGATCATCCGAATTTACCTTTAATTCCTGTACGGCAAAAAATAAAATTTTCACGCGGCTGTATGAGCCGGATACGCCGCCGGCCGCCGTCCTGCAAATTTCGCACGGCATGGCGGAGCACAGCGCGCTTTACAGGCCGTTCTGCGAATATATGGCGCAGCGCGGCTTCGCCGTCGCGGTCAACGACCATCTCGGCCACGGGCGCAGCGTCGCCTCCGGCGCGCTGTACGGCCATTTCGGCGACCGCGGCGGCCTCTACAACGTCGTGGAGGACGTGCGCAACCTCCAGTCTGTTATGCGGGAAAAATACCCCGATCTGCCGTATTTTCTGATGGGGCACAGCATGGGCTCGTTCATCGCCCGCGAATTTGCGGCGGCGTACGGCACCTCGCTTACGGCGGCGGTTTTCATGGGCACGAGCGCCGGCATCCCGGAGGGCGTCTGGCGCGCGGAGCACGCGTACCTCGAGATGCTGAAAAAGTCGAAGGGGCCGCGGGCAAAGCTCCCGCACCTCGCGCGGCTCGCGACCGGGCCGTATAACAAGAAGTTCAAGCCGAACCGCACGGAATTTGACTGGGTGACGAGCAAGGAGGAGGAAGTGGACCGCTTCGTGAACGATCCGCTCTGCGGCTTTCCGCTCACGGTGCAGGGCTACATAGACCTTGGCGCGCTGCTGCACGCCGTCAACAGCGACGAATGGTACCGCCGCCTGCCGAAGAAGCTGCCGGTTTATCTGATCTCCGGCGAGAGCGACCCGGTCGGCGGCATGGGCAAGGGCGTGCGGAAAATCGAGAAGAAGCTGCGTGAAACGGGGCACGACGTCACGATGACGCTGTACCCGCGGGTGCGCCATGCGCTCGTCACAGAGGTGAACGCCGACCGCGTTTTCGCGGACGTTTACGCGTTTTTGGCCGCGCACCTGCCGAAAACGGATTGAGGAAAATCCGCCCGCAGCGCGGAAGCGAAGCGAGCGGCGAAAGGAAAAGGACGCGGACAGATTTCTGTCTGCGTCCTTTTTGCCTGCATTGCGTCCTTGGCTGCGTTATGGCTGAAATGTCTCAGGCAAATGCAGGCTGCGGCCCGGTGCAGACGCCGCGGCGTGAACGGCGAGACTCCGCCCCCGCGTGTATGCGGCGGAGGCGGCTCCCTCTTCCACGAGGGGAATGCGGCGAATCGCTTCAACCGGTTTCGCGCCGAATGAAGCGGTCAGCGTAATGCTTTTGCCCTCCTCGGTGTTTTCCGGCTCTGTCTCGGCCTGCGGCATGGCAATATGCGGCGCATCGGCTTCGCTTGGCAGGGCGGGTGCGGCGGAGAGCGAAACGGCGAGCGCCGCGCAGAGAGAAATGCAAAGGGGCTTGAACATAACGGTCACCGGCCTTTCCTTTAAGATGTATTTATTTTACCACAAAACGCCTGCGCTGTAAAGAGGAGCGGACGGCGCGGGGCGCAGCCTGCTTCTGTATGCGCGCTTTTTGGCATAACCGGCCTGTACACCTCCATATATTGAGCTGTAAGCGCAGAAAGGCAGGCGTTTTTTCATGTATGGGGTCGTAAATTTGAAGCGGTGGCTGCGGGTGACGGCGGCCGCGGTGCTCGCCGTCGGCGTGCTCGGCGTATTCGGGGCGCTGCTCCGGGTTTTCGCGGCGGACAGCGGCGTGCAGCTGCCGGTCGTCATGTACCACGCGGTCATCGACGACAGCGGGCGGCTCGGGCAGTACGTGATCTCCCCGGCGGAGCTCGAAAGCGATTTCAGATGGCTGCAAAGCCACGGCTACACGGCGGTGCTCTCTGAGGATCTGCTCCGCTATGTGGAGGACGGCACGCCGCTGCCGGAGAAGCCGGTGCTCATCACATTCGACGACGGCTACTACAACAATTACCGGTACGCGTTCCCGGCCGCCAAGCAGTATGGCATGAAATTTGTGCTCTCGCCGATCGGGCGGTGCGCGGACCTGTACACCGAGGAGCCGAGCGAAAGCCAATACTACGCGCACTGCACGTGGGAAATGATGCGCGAGATGCAGGATTCCGGCATCGTCGAAATCGGCAACCACACGTACGACCTGCACAGTTCCGACGGCTCCCGGCTCGGCACGCGGCGGCTTTCCACGGAGTCGATGGAGACGTACCGTGAGATGCTGAGCGAGGATGTCAACCTGTTCCAGAAGAAGGCGGAGGAAAACCTCGGGCGCGCGCCCGTGCTGTTTGCCTACCCGTTCGGCGCGGTCAGCGAGGGCGAGCCGGAGATCATCGCGTCGCTCGGCTTTTCGGTCACGCTGTCGTGCGAGGAGAAGATCAGCACCGTCACGCGCGACCCGGAGAGCCTCGTGTATCTCGGGCGCTTCCTCAGGCCCTCGGGCGAGACGAGCGAGGCGTTTTTCAGCCGCATGCTCGGCAGCGCGGGCTGACGCGCGGCCGGAAAAGGAGGTGGTGCGCGGCGCCCTGTGGCAATCCATTCAATTCGATCAGAAAGGCGTGGTGACGCATATGCCGTCGATTTATCTGAGTCCTTCCCTGCAGCCCTATAACAAATACGTTACGACCGGAGACGAGCAATACTGGATGAATGTCATTGCGGACGATATGGTGCCGATCCTAGAGAAAAACGGCATCGCCGTCACGCGCAATACGCCGGGCATGACGCTCGGGCAGGCGATCCGGCAGTCAAACGCCGGGGATTACGGCCTGCACCTCGCGCTGCACTCGAACGCCGCGCCGGAGAGCCTTTCCGGCAAGCTGCGCGGGCCGGACGTCTACTACTATCCCTACAGCACCGCGGGCAAGCGCGCCGCGGACATCATCGCCGATAATCTGCGCAGCATCTACCCTGACCCGGACCTCGTCAACACGGTCGTGACGACGAAGCTCGCGGAGATCACCAAGACGAACGCGCCTGCGGTGCTCGTCGAGATTGCCTACCACGACAACGTGCAGGACGAGGCGTGGATCCGCGAGAATACGGCGCTGATCGCCCAGAACCTCGCGCTGTCCGTCTGCGAGTTTTTCGGGCTGAACTGCACGCTGTGAGCTTCGTTCGAACTGTGCTCTGGGGGCCGCACGTCCTGCTGCTGATTCTCGCGGCGGGCGTGTGGTTCACGCTGCGCGGGCGGTTCATGCAGCTTTGGAAGCTGCCGCGCATGGCGGCCGGGGCGCTGCGCGGCGAAGGGGAGGCTGGGGAAAGGATCTCGCCGTTTCAGGCGCTTTCGGCATCGCTCGCC
>URQJ01000008.1 GCA_900549945.1 uncultured Oscillospiraceae bacterium | reverse complement strand
TCCTGCCTGATGGGTGATTCGACAGCGCTTGCCTCAGCAATTGTGCGGTGCTGCCTTAAAACCAGCAGGAGGGAATCAGCATGCTGCAAATTATATTGACCATTATCCTTTATCTGATAATGGTAATTCCAGTAGGCATTTATGTTTATCATATCGCAGCTGGAAAACATACCTTTGCCGACCCGGTTTTTGACCGCGTAGACGGTGTTATCTATAAAATCAGCGGCATTAAACCGAAAAATGGAATGAACTGGAAAAAATACGCGTTGGCTCTGCTTGCAACGAATGGCGTAATGATTCTTCTGGGATATATTATTTTGCGAATTCAAAGTATCGCTCTTTTCAATCCCAACGGAATCGGCGGTATGGAGGAATCCCTTTCCTTCAATACGATCATCAGTTTCATGACCAACACCAATCTCCAGCACTATTCCGGCGAGTCTGGGCTGTCCTACTTATCTCAGATGCTGGTCATTACATTTATGATGTTCGTTTCCGCAGCAAGCGGATATGCTGCCTGTGTTGCATTCATCCGCGGTTTGGCTGGGAAAACGAAAGACAATGTAGGAAACTTTTTCGCAGATTTGGTCCGTATCACAACAAGAGTGCTGCTGCCCTTTTCTATCGTCGGCGGCCTGCTGCTGGTATGGCAGGGCGTTCCGCAGAACTTCTCCGGCAATGTTGTGGTAGATACCATTGAGGGCGCCAAACAGATCATTGCCATGGGACCTGTTGCGGCATTGGAAATTATCAAACACTTAGGAACAAACGGCGGCGGCTTTTTGGGTGCAAACTCCAGCACGCCTATTGAGAATCCGACCATAATCAGCAATCTGATTGAGCTTTATTCCATGATGCTTCTGCCGGGCGCCTGCGTTATCACCTTTGGCAAAATGGTGCGCGACCGCAAGCGCGAAATGGCACAGGAAAAACCGGATAGGGCTCAGGGGAAGATCCGCAAGAGCTTTACAGTTTGGATGTATGGGCGTGAGGGCCGCAGCATTTTCGCCGCTATGGGCATTATTTTCCTGATTGGCCTTTCCGTTTGCTTCTGGGCAGAAAGCCAAGGGAATCCGGCTCTTGCAGATGCTGGTTTAAGCCAGTCTATGGGCAGTATGGAAGGCAAGGAAGTGCGGTTTGGCATTGCACAGTCTGCGATGTTTACAACCACGACAACATCCTTTACGACCGGTACTGTGAATAACATGCATGATACCTTGACCCCCTTGGGCGGCATGATCCCGCTGCTCCACATGATGCTCAACGTTGTGTTTGGCGGCAAGGGCGTCGGACTCATGAACATGATCATGTATGCGATTTTGGCGGTATTTATCTGTGGCCTGATGATTGGCCGAACACCGGAATATCTGGGCAAAAAGATTGAAGGCCGGGAAATGAAGCTGACAGCGCTGTGCATCATCATCCATCCGCTGCTGATTCTGGCGTTCTCTGCTTTGGCGGTTGGAACACCGGCCGGACTTGAGGGCATTACAAACCCGGGCTTCCACGGGCTTTCTCAGGTGCTTTATGAGTTTTCTTCTTCTGCCGCAAACAACGGTTCCGGCTTTGAAGGCTTGGCTGATAACACCTTGTTCTGGAATATTACAACGGGACTCGCTATGTTCTTCGGCCGGTATCTCTCCATCGTTATTCAGCTGGCAATTGCAGGATCTCTGATGAAAAAGCGCTTTGTCAACGAGTCTGCCGGTACACTGCATACCGACACTTTCAGCTTTGCGGTGATTCTGGTGTTTGTGGTTTACATTTTTGCAGCACTGACATTTTTCCCCGTGCTTGCGCTTGGCCCAATTGCAGAGCATTTGACCCTTTGGGCATAAGGAGGAACATATATGAGCAAAAAAAATCAGAAGCTGATTACGCCTGAAATATTTCGTCAGGCCATTATCGGCTCCTTTACAAAATTAAATCCCGTATACATGATGAAAAACCCCGTCATGTTCGTGGTGGAGGTTGGCTGTTTCATTACCCTGCTCCTCTCCTTTTTCCCCGGATTGTTCGGCGATATCAGCGATGGCACAAACTTGAGAGTTTATAATATCATCGTCTGCGCAGTGCTGTTCATTACCGTTTTGTTTGCAAACTTTGCCGAATCTGTTGCAGAAGGCCGCGGCAAGGCGCAGGCGGCGAGCCTGAAAAAAACGCAGAAGGATACGAACGCCCGGCTGCTCATGGAGGACGGTACCGAGAAAACGGTTCTTTCCAGTGAATTGAAAAAAGGCGATATCGTAATGGTTTCTGCCGGTGAAATCATCCCCGGCGACGGAGAAGTCATTGAGGGTATTGCTTCCGTCGATGAATCCGCCATTACGGGTGAATCTGCTCCCGTTGTCCGCGAATCCGGCGGTGACTTCTGCTCCGTTACCGGTGGTACGACGATTGTATCCGACTGGCTGAAAATTCGTATCACTTCCGATGCGGGCAACAGTTTTCTTGACCGCATGATTGCATTGGTGGAGGGCGCGTCCCGCAAAAAAACGCCCAACGAAATTGCGCTGAACACCCTGCTGGTTTCTCTGACCATCATTTTCATGATCGTCATTGTCACCCTGTACCCGATTGGCATTTATTCCGGCGTGCAGCTGCAAACCTCCACGCTGATCGCCTTGGCTGTCTGCCTGATTCCCACCACCATCGGCGGCCTGCTTTCTGCGATTGGCATTGCGGGTATGGATCGTGTTACTCGTTTTAATGTCATTGCTATGTCCGGCAAAGCAGTGGAAGCCTGCGGCGACGTGGATACCATGATTCTTGATAAAACGGGTACAATCACATATGGCAACCGCCTTGCAGCGGATTTCTTCCCGGTAGGCGGTGCAAACCGCAGCGATCTCATTCGGTGTGCGGCTTTAACCAGCCTGCATGACGAAACCCCGGAGGGAAAATCCACCTTGGAGCTTGCCCGCCGTTTGGGTGATAACAGTGAAGAAACGGCTGGTTCGGAATTTATTGAATTTACCGCCCAAACTCGGATGAGCGGCGTCGATCTCCCCGATGGCACAAAGGTTCGTAAGGGTGCGGCAGAAGCCATTGAACAGTATGTGAAAGCACTTGGAGGGGTAATTCCTTCAGATCTGCACGAACAAGTTGATAAAATTTCCAGCTTAGGCGGCACGCCGCTTACGGTCTGTGAGGATAATCGGGTTTTAGGCGTCATTTATTTGAAAGACACTGTAAAGCCCGGCATGGTGCAGCGCTTTGAGCGTCTGCGTGCAATCGGCATCAAAACCATTATGTGTACCGGTGACAATCCGCTGACCGCTGCTACCATTGCAAAAGAAGCTGGCGTTGACGGATTTATCGCAGAATGCAAGCCGGAAGATAAGATCGATGTTATTAAAAAGGAACAGGCCGAGGGCAAAATTGTTGCTATGACGGGCGACGGTACCAATGATGCGCCTGCTTTGGCGCAGGCCAATGTCGGTTTGGCTATGAACAGCGGTACTACTGCGGCAAAGGAAGCCGCCAACATGGTCGATCTGGATTCCGATCCCACAAAGATTTTGGAGGTAGTGGAAATCGGCAAGCAGCTGCTGATTACCCGCGGCAGCCTGACCACCTTCTCCATTGCAAATGATATTGCAAAATATTTTGCCATTATTCCTGCGATGTTTATGTCGGCTATTCCGCAGCTGCAAATTTTAAACATCATGAATCTCACAACACCATACAGCGCTATTTTGTCCGCGTTGATTTTTAACGCCATTATCATTCCGTGCCTGATTCCTCTGGCCATGAAGGGCGTTAAATATCGCCCGGTATCTTCGGGAAAAATGCT
Source organism: uncultured Oscillospiraceae bacterium (assembly GCA_900549945.1). GTDB lineage: Bacteria > Bacillota > Clostridia > Oscillospirales > Acutalibacteraceae > Hominenteromicrobium. Next base: position 22,041 of record URQJ01000008.1, on the reverse strand, counting down.
GGCAAGAAATATGCTTATTTATGGCTTAGGCGGCGTGGTTACTCCTTTTATCGGAATTAAAATTATTGATATGATCATTGCGCCTCTGCTGTCTTTAATTGGTCTTGGACTTTAAGAAAGGATGCTTGTACGATGAAAGAATCAGTGAAAAATTTCCTGCACGGCACGCGTCAAGCAGTTATAGTCACAGTTGTTTTAATGCTGATTTGCGGACTTCTGTTCCCGTGCTTATTAACCGGGTTATCCGCCTTGATTTTTCCGGATCAAGCGGGTGGAAATCTCATTACCGTAAACGGCCAAACGGTGGGCGCCAAATATGTAGGACAGAAATTTACAGAAGATTACTACATGTGGAGCCGTCCGTCCCAGTACGGCTATAACGTATATGTCGAAGATAAAGACGGAGTTCAGCATTATGTGACGAAGGATGAGGCGGATCAGCAGATCCTTTTCATTGTTGATGAAGAGGATGCAGACGGCAATGTTACAAAAGCCCATTATGATACCTTTGATGAAGACGGGAATCAGGTGTTCTACAAAAGCATTGAGAACCTTGATGAAGCGGCCGATACCAGATTCGCGGGCTTAAGTTCCGGATCGGCGAACTATGCTCCTTCCAATCCCGCTTTAAGCGAACGTGTTGAAGCGGATATTCAGGCTTTTCTTGAAAAGAATCCGGATGTTAAGCGTGAAGATATCCCCACTGATCTGTTAACCGCTTCCGGTTCCGGCTTGGATCCTCACATTTCTCCGGAATCCGCTGAAGTTCAGATTCCCAGAATTGCAGAAGCATCCGGTCTGAGCGAAGACACGGTTCGGGATATTGTCAAAAACAATACAGACGGCAAGATCCTTGGTATTTTCGGTGAAGAAACGGTCAATGTATTGATGGTCAACATTGAGATTGCTCAAAAGATGGGCCTCATATAACGGAAGGGAGAAAGCTGCTATGATGGAGATGCATTCCTTTTTAAAAGCCAAAGCAACGGAAATTCCATCTCCAGACGATGAAGAAAACGTATCCGCCTGCGATTTGTTTGGATTTTTATTTAGAATAAGTCAATGGATTCAAACAACTCCTTCGGCATACCGGCACGAAGATGGGGAAGCCAATGCGGTTTATGTCTGGTTTGATGACGTTGCTTTTGCGGAGGAAGATTTTTTGCAGATGTTTGGGATGGATCTCGTCCTGCTTCGCACAAGATGGAAAATCGACATTTTCGGCATGGAAGATTCTTCTCAAGAAACGGTATGGTTAGCGTTGGAGGAAGCAGACCGCCGCGTTTATGGCGTTCAGAAAACGCTTTCGGGCCGTCCGGTTGATACGATCCAGTCGCTTTGCCTGAGAATCCAGTGCCTTTCCTCTGCGCAGTCAGAAGTTTTGTATGTATTGATTGCCGCAGCAAATTGGAAAAGCGGAGCGGCAGCCTTGGACTGGAAGTATGGCCCGTTCCTGTTGGAAGAAAACCTTGCGCTGCCGATACAAAACAGCTGTTTTTGTTATGGCAGTGTCTTTGAGGAAATAGAGCCTGAAGATATGCTGCGGATACTCACCTTTCAGCAGAAAATTATTCTTTGGACTGGTTTTCTGAAAAACGGCTTTGATTACGCAGAGTTTGAATGGCTGTATAATACCATTTCTAAAGCCGCTGTATCGAACAGGACGGAATGGGAGCTTTCGCTGCATACCACGATGCAGAATTTGAAATACACCATACAAGTATCGCCAAATGACTTCGAATTATATGATGGACATGGGGCTCGGCGTTATTTTAACTTTAACAGCACAAGCTATGCAGAACGGGCCTTCCTTAAAATTTTATTTCCGCTGAACACATGAGTGCAGGCCAGCTTAATCCCCGCAAAGCAGGAATACACCCCTTAATTGCCCGACAATCACGGTTTATTTCCCTTATCCCAAATTAAGCGGATCAGTTTAGTTCCGCTTGGTTTAAACGAATCGGAACCGGCGTGATTTAACACGCCGGTTCCGATCAATTTTTTTACTTTTCTTGCGGGGCGCCGATTCAGCGGCGCAGCCTTCTTTTTGAAAACCGGCGGGAAAGCCCTGATATAAAAGGCCTCTTTCAGAGAGAAAGGCGCTTCTGCACGGAGAAAGCGGCGCTCATTCCGCCTCATCGATGCGCTCGATCTTGAAGATGACGGGGCGCGTGCCGTCGTTGCAGCAGGCGATCATCATCCTTTCGTCGTTTGTCCAGCCGCGCATGATCGAGCCGCCCTGCAGCGCGGCATAGACGTAGCGGCTCACGCAGTCCCATGCCTCAGAGCAGAAGTGGCCGTCCAGCATGTGCCAGAAATCGTCGCGCTCACCGTCGCGCTCGAGGATGAATTCCTGCCCGACCTCGAACATCGGGCACGGGCCGGATTTCGGGTCAGCGAGGTATTTTTCCTGCAAATCCGCGTAGCATTTCTTGCCGATGACCGTGATCTTACATTTGTGTTTCATAATTGCAGCTCCTTTGCCTGTTTTTGTAAATCTATAGATGGAACGCGGGCCGAACGGCTCTGCGTAATCCGGCGTGTTGAAGTGCCCGCCGCGGTATGGTATAATATCAAAAAAGGAGCGGGCTTTGCGGGTGCTGCGGGCGGCGGCGCAGCCCTGTGAGAGCCCGGCGAAGGGAGGCGGTGCGCATGCTGACGCCGCGCTACTTTTTTCACGATGATTTTTCAGAGCTTGCCGGCTACTTTGAGAGCCGGCCGCACGTGCGCCGGCAGATCCGCAGGGGAGATTACCTCTGGCTGCCCGGCGAGCCGTTCGCCCGCATTCACTTTATCCTTTCGGGGGTGGCACAGAATTACATCGAGCACGAAAACGGACGCCGCAGGATCCTCTCCTTCCACGGGCGCGGCACGGTGTTCCCGGGATACCACGGCCGGGATTACCGGATCGAGCGGTCGATCGTCACGCGTGCCGTCTCGGAAATGGAGGTGCTGGAGTTCACACGCGCGCAGTTCGCGGCGATGTTTGAGGAGAACGCCGCGCTGCGCCGCATCCAGCTCGACTGGTACGCCACCTACGTCAATCTGCTTCTGTACGACGCGGCGCATCAGGAATTTAACAGCGCGCGCATCCAGCTTTGCAACCTGCTCTACCTGCTGCAGGGCGGGGAAGCGGATCCGCAGCGCCTGCCGGACGTCACGCAGGACGAGCTCTCCGATATTCTGGGCATGAGCCGCGTCAATTTGGCCCGGACGCTCGCGCAGCTCCGCGAGGAGGGGATCCTCCGTACACAGCGCCGGCGCATCGAGATTCTGGATCCCGCCGGGCTGCGCGCCTCCTGCTCGCTGGAAACGCTGGACGACGGTGCACCGCCTGAGTACTGCGCTTATTCTAAACCGTTTTCCGGCGGCTGTCTGTAAAAAATGATATATAATGAAAAAAGCCCGGCGCTGCACCAAACGGGGCGGCAGCGCCGGGCTTTCGGGCCTTGTTCAGGTGTTTTCCGCATTTTCCGCGCGCTCGCGCCTGCGGAAGCGGTTTAAAAGGAAGATGCCGAGCAGAATCAGCGCCGGGAACAGCACGCAGAACAGCATGCCGCTTTTGAGGCCGAGCTGGTCGGCGGTGAGGCCCGGAAAGGCCGCCTGCATTTTCGCGCTGGAGGAGACCGCCGCGCTCACGGCGCCCATCAGCGCGGGGCCGGCGGAGCAGCCGATATCCCCGAGCACGGCGAGCACGCCGAACATCGCGGTGCCGCCCTTCGGGTAGGCCGCCGCGGTGAGCGAGAAGGTGCCCGGCCACATCAGGCTGACCGAGAAGCCGCACAGCGCGCAGGAGAGCAGGGCGAGCATCGGGCTTTGAAACAGCGCCGTGCCGAGATAGCACAGGATGCACAGCCCCGCGCAGAGCGCCAGCGCGCGCGAAAGGTTGATCTTTTCACCCCAAACGCCGTAAATCGTGCGGCCGATGCCCATGAATACCGCGAAAAGGCACGGCCCCATCAAATCGCCGACCACCTTGCTCACGCCGAGCGCGCGCTCCGCAAACAGGGAGCTCCACTGGCACATGGCGAGCTCGCTTGCGCCCGCGCAGAGCATCAGCAGCATGGCGACGAGGAAGATCTTCGAGGCAAAGAGCTTTTTGAGCGGGATCCGCTCGTCCTCGGGCACGGTGGGCATCAGCGGCACCTTGAGGAAGCGGAACAGGTTGTAAAACGGCAGCAGCGACCACAGTGCCGGGATCACGAACCAGAGATCCTCGCCGATCACGCGCAGCAGCAGCGTTGTGACGAGGACGACGCCGACCTGTCCCCAGCAGTAGAACGAGTGCAGAAGGCTCATGGCCGAGGCCTTTGCATCGCCCGGGCAGGATTCGACAATCGGGCTGATGATGACCTCGATCAGCCCGCCGCCGACGCCGTTGATAATTGTCGCGATCACAAGCCCCACGTACGGCGCAGGCAGTATGTTCGGCAGAATGCCCATCATCATCAGGCCGAAAAACGCGAGAAAATGCGCGATGACGGCGGCGCGCCGGTAACCGATGCGGTCCACATAGCGCACGGCGAGCACGTCGGTGGCGACCTGCGTGATGAAGTTGCAGAGAATCAGCGCAGAGATCAGCCCGTAGGAGATGCCGAAGCGGTTCTGAAAAATGACGAAGAAGAGCGGGGAGAGGTTGTTCACGATGCCCTGCGTGATATAGCCGCGGTAGCAGGCGAACACCGTGCGTTTAAAATTGCTTGCAGTTTGTTCCGGCATAGGTGTACCATCCTTCAGTAAATAGCATCGTACCCTATTATAATCGATCGCCGGCCGGATTGCTACAGCTTTTCTGACGGAATCTATAACGATTTTTCACGCATAAACCGCAATTCTCTGTTGATTTCGGCGAAAACATATTGTACAATAAAGATAAACGCGGATGCTGATCCGCAGGACATACTGTTTATACTAAATTTATATTTTCTATTTTAAAGGAGTGTTCAGCATGAAATTAGGTGTACTTACCAATGTCGTCGGCAACATGCCGTTTGAGGAAGCCCTCAAATACTTTAAGTCGATGGGCATCCAGATGGTGGAGATCGGCTGCGGCGGCTTCCCGGGCAAGGACCACTGCGACCCGGAGGTGCTTCTGAACGACGAAGCGAAGTTCGAGGAATTCTGCGGCCTTATCAAGAAGTATGACATGGAGGTCAGCGCGTTCTCCTGCCACGGCAACCCGGTTCACCCGAACAAGGAAATGGCCGCGGCGTTCGACAAGGACATGCGCAACGCGGTGCTCATGGCGGAAAAATACGGCCTGCACCAGATCAACTGCTTCTCCGGCTGCCCCGGCGACAGCGAGACCTCGCAGTATCCGAACTGGGTCACCTGCCCGTGGCCGGATGATTTCGGCAAGATCCTCGAGTACCAGTGGAAGGTGCTCATCGATTACTGGAAGGAGTTCGTCGCGTTCGCAAAGGCGCACGGCGTCAATAAGATCGCGCTCGAGCTGCACCCGGGCTTCTGCGTCTACAACACGCAGACCCTGATGAAGCTGCGCGAGGCGGTCGGCCCGGAAATCGGCGCGAACTTCGATCCGTCCCACCTGATTTGGCAGGGTATGGATCCGGTCACTGTCATCCGCGAGATGGGCGACGCGATCTTCCACGTGCACGCGAAGGATACGCGCATCGACGCGGCGAACACCGCGAAGAACGGCGTTCTCGACACGAAGAGCTACGGCGACGAGATCCACCGCTCTTGGATTTTCCGCAGCGTGGGCTACGGCAACGACGCGCTCTATTGGAAGGACATCATCAGCGCGCTGCGCATGGTCGGCTACGACTACGCGATCAGCATCGAGCATGAGGACAGCCTCATGAGCCAGAACGAGGGCCTGCAGAAGGCCGTCGAGATGCTCAAGTCCGTCATCGTGTTTGAGCCGAAGATGACCGAAACGCGCTGGATCTGATCTTAAAAGCGAATACGGTTTGAAAGAGTCCCCGGGGCCGCGGCCTTCGGGGACTTTTGCCGTCTGTGTCGAAAATCGATGGAATAGGCAGAATATTTATATTTCAGTTTGAATTATTGGATAAGTTGTATTGTGGAAGCGGTTTCACAAGAAAATACAACTGAATCTTGTATAAACCGTCTCATTCACACGGCATTTATTTGACTTAGTTTAGGGAAAATTCCGAAAAAGGTCTTTACAAATCGTGAACTATATGTTAATATATGGTCATCAAATACAAGAGCCACAAATAGAGTGCACTCTATTTGTGTATTCTGCAAAAGCAGAATACAATGGCGTCTTGTTCAGAAAAAATGCGCGCCGCTGCGCGCTAACATTTTCAAGGGGGAAATACCAATGAGCAAGAGAATTATTGCGGCGCTTCTGGCGCTGGCAATGACTGCCGGTCTGGCAGCTTGCGGAAACAGCGGTTCGACCACGACGGACGGCAGCTCCGCGTCGGGAGACAGCTCCGCCTCTACAGACGGCGCTACAGATGAGAACGGCGGCGATGCTGCCGGCAGCGAATGGCTGCTTTCCACAGACGTTGCGGACGACGCGGAGCCGGGCAAGACGGACGACCGCGCGTTTAAAAAATTTGACGAGGTCGTCGAGATCACTTTCGGCCAGCAGGTCGATCCGGTAGACACCACGCTGCCGGAAAATGATTCAGTCGACAACAACCAGTATACGAGATACCTCGAAGAAAACTTCAACATCAAGTATGTCATGGAGTGGACGGCGGGCAACGTCTCCGACTTCCGCCAGAAGCTCTCCCTCGGCATTGCCTCCGCCTCTCTGCCGGACAGCGTGATCGCGCCGGACAGAAACTACCTTGTGCAGGCGGCCCGCGCCGACCTCCTCGCCGATCTCTGGCCGGCCTTCAACGAGTATTCCTCGAAGCAGGTCAAGCAGATCGTGGAGACGACGGACGACGGCAGCGGTACATACCGAGCGGTCGATAATGCGACCGTGGACGGCACGTTCTACGCGATCCCGAACATCACGGTTGACACCGACGGCGTCAACATTTACTTCATCCGTCAGGATTGGCTGGACGAGCTGAACATCGAGGTCCCGAAGACCTACGACGAGCTCGAGGCGGCCGCAAAGGCCTTCATGGAAGCCGGCTTCTCGCCGGAGTACGCGATCGCCGGCATCGACAACGGCGGCAGAACGTACGGCAACTTCCTCAACTCCTCCAATACGAGCTACGGTTTTGACGCTGTCTATCAGGCGTTCAACGCATACCCGGGTTATTTCCTCCGCGATGAGAACGGTGAGCTCTACTGGGGCACCACGACCGACGAGATGAAGGCGGCTGTCACGGAGCTGGCAGACTGGTATAAGCAGGGCCTCATCAATCCGGAAATCGGCGTCACGACGAACGGCGACAACGCGAACGAGGTCAAGAACGGCACCTGCGGCATCTTCATGGGCCCGTGGTGGCAGATGGGCTACGGCAACGGCGACTCTTTCCGCAATGACGAGACGGCCGACTGGCAGGCATACCCGCTTTACACGAACGACGGCGAGTGGAACGTCCACATGAAAGACGTCGGCACCACGTACACGATGATCAACAAGAATGCCTCCGAAGAAGTGAAGCAGGCGGCGATCATTGCGAACAACGTCCTTGTCCGCGACGAATCCACCTTTGATACCTCCGTTGCGATCGGCTGGTACCCGCAGCGCAACACGATGGCGGCGGCCGACGAATGTGAATACGAGTATGAGGCGCTGATGAGCATCCTCAAGGGTGAGACCGCGGCAGAGGAATATCAGATCGGCGGCGACAAGTACACCACGCTCTACAAGAATATGGGCAATGACGCGGCGACGCTCAGAGAGGTCATTTCCGAGGATTATGATCCGAACGAGATCCTCCACGTCACAGACTGTGATGTAAATACGAATAACGGCCAGTTCAACCGTTTCTACGCGCTGCTTGTCGGCGACCGCCCGTATGCGACGATTGAGCCGGACAACAAGGTGTATTCCGAGCTCTACTACACGATCGACGGCATGGACGCGTACTGGACGCAGGTTTCCGACCTTGAGGACCAGACGATTCTCCAGATGATCACCGGCGCGAAGAGCGTTGACGATTGGGATCAGTTCTGCGCAGACTGGCATGCACAGGGCGGCGACCAGATCCTCCAGCTCGTCGAAGATTTCCTCGCCGAGTAATTAGTAAAACCCGAGAATAAAACCGGAAAGCGGGGGCGCGGGGCACCAAACCCTGCGCCCCTGCTATTTACAAAAAAGGAGGAATCCGCTTTGGAAAAAACAAAAACAAGAAAAAGTCTTCCGGTGTGGTTCCACTACACGCTGATGTGCATCCCCGGCTACATCTGGCTCTTTATGTTTTCCATTGTGCCGATGGTCGGTATCGTCATGGCCTTTCAGAACTACAACCCCAGCAAGGGCTGGTTCGGCTCCGACTGGGTCGGCCTCCAGCACTTTGAGTTTCTCTGGGCGATTCCCGACGCAAAGCGCGCGCTGTGGAATACGCTGATCATCGCGATTTCGAAGGTTATTCTGAACATCGTGATTCCGATGGCCTTTGCGCTGATGCTCAACGAGATCAAAAACATGAAGTTCAAAAAGAGCGTGCAGACGATCGTTTACCTGCCGCACTTCATTTCGTGGGTTCTGCTCGGCAACATCATCACAAACATGCTCGGCGCTTCCGGCATCCTGAACACGGTTTTGAAGGCGCTCGGACAGCCGACGGTTATGCCCATGACGGACCCCTCTATATTTCAGGGGCTGCTGGTGGGCAGCGATGTGTGGAAGGAATTCGGCTATAACGCGGTCATCTACCTTGCGGCGCTCACCGGCATCGACCTGAGCCTCTATGAGGCGGCGGCGATCGACGGCGCGAACCGCTGGCAGTCCACCTGGCACATCACGCTGCCGGGCCTGATCCCGACCGTCGTGCTGCTGATGACGCTCGCGATGGGCAACGTGCTGAACGCCGGCTTCGATCAGGTCTTTAACATGTACAACAACATCGTGCTCGAAACGGCGGACATCATCGACACGTACGTGTACCGCCTCGGTCTCGTCAATTTGCAGTTCTCGATGTCCACGGCGGCCGGCCTCTTCAAGTCGGTGGTCAGCTTCATTCTGGTTGTCACCTCGTACACGCTCGCGTACAAGTTTGCGGATTACACCATTTTCTAAGAGAGGAGAGATATTTTTATGGTTGAAACTAAAACCGTCGGTTCCAGAGTTTTCAAAGTCGTAAATTATATCATCCTCACGATTTTGGCAATCAGCTGCCTGTATCCGCTGTGGTATGAGCTCTGCGTATCCCTTTCCGATAAGCTCGCGGCGGAAAGCGGCGCGGTCACATTCTGGCCGGTAGGCGTAAACTTCGGCTCTTATGAGCTGATTATGGGCGACGGCGCGTTCTGGAATTCGTTTATGATTTCTGTCGGCCGCGTCGTGTTCGGCACGATCTGGACCATGGTCGTCATCATTATGATGGCGTATCCGCTCTCCAAGAGATCCAGAGAGTACAAGCCGAGAACGATTCTGATGTGGGTCCTCGTGTTCTGCATGCTGTTTAACGGCGGCACGATCCCGTGGTTCATCACGATGCAGAAGTACGGGCTGATCGATAATCTTGCGGCGCTGATCTTTGCGGGCTCCGTCCCGGTGTTCAACGTGCTGCTTCTGATGAACTTCTTCCGCAACCTGCCCGCGGACATCGAGGAAGCCGCCCTTGTGGACGGCGCCGGTCCGTGGCGTATCCTGTGGCAGATCGTCGTGCCGTGCTCCGTCCCGGTTATTGCGACTGTCGTGCTCTTCACCTCGGTCAACTATTGGAACGAGTATTTTCAGGGCCTCGTGCTGATGAACAGCGAGGATAAATATCCGCTGCAGACGTACATCCGCCAGATCACGGTGCAGATCCCGGCGAACGTCACGCTGACGACCGAGCAGTACCAGCAGCTTGCGAAGAATTCCAACAAGGCGCTCGAGGCCGCGAAGGTGTTCATCGCGATGATCCCGATGCTGATCGTCTATCCGTTCCTGCAAAAATACTTTGTTTCCGGCATCACGCTCGGCGCCGTAAAGGGCTGATCGTCCGCTCGGAAACTGCAAGGCGGCTGTCTCCCTTGGAGGCGGCCGCTTTTTTGCCGCCGGCTTTTTGGAAGGCGGCCTCGGAGAGCGCCCGCATGCAGAGGAAGAAAACGGCGGCGAGCGCGGCCTCAAGGAGCACGAGGGGGATACCGGAGAGTGGCAGCGGCGCGAGCGCCGCGCGGGTCATGCCGGCGGAAAGCAGCGCGTAAAAAGCGGGCAGAACGGCGTTTTTCACGACGCGGACGCGCACCTGCGCGACCTTCAGGAGGCGGCGCACGCTCATCATCGCGTTGAAGATCGAGGAGAAGAACAGAATCGCGATGTAAGCCGGCATACCGGAAAAGCGCATGAAGCACAGCACGAGCAGCACGCGGATCAGCGAATCGGTGAAATTGTATTTCATGGAGTTGAGCTGCTCGTCTAGCCCCTTCAAAAGACTGTCCACAACGACGTCGAGGTACAAGAGCGGCACGAGCGGCGCGAGGATTTTAAGGTAGCCGCCCGCCTCCGCGCTGCTGTAAAACGCGCGGCCCCAGTCCTCGCCGAAAGCGAAAAAGACCGCGGCGCAGAACACGCCGAACTGCAGCGCGGCGCCGACGGCCTTTTCCGTGATGTGGGCGACGGCGCGGCGGTGCTTCTGCTCGAATTCCCGCGCGATCTTGGGAATCAGGAGCGAGGCGAACGAGGAGAGGAACGAGGAGGGGAAATAGAGCATCGGCATCGCCATGCCCTGCAAAAGGCCGTAGGAGGCCATTGACTGCGCTTCGCTCAGGCCGCAGCGCTTGAGCTCGCGCGGGATCAGCAGGTTCTCGGCGGTCGAGAGCATGCTGCGCGCCGCGCTCGAAAGCGTGCAGGGCACCGCGATGTGGAACATGCCGTGCAGAACGCCGCGGCCCGGCTCGGCCTTTTTCGGCGTGTTGCGGCGCAGGCTGCGGCGGTAGGCGGCCCACCCCGAGAGGAATGAAACGGCCTCGCCGAAGGTGGAGGCGAGCATCGCCGTGAGGCAGGCGGTCTCGATGCTCTGCGGCGCGAAGTACCAGAAGAGCACGACCGCCGCGAAAATCGTCAGCACCTGCTCCACCGCGTCGCTCAGCGCGGTGGAGAGCGATTCGTCCACCGCGAGGAAATACCCTTTCATGCAGGTGCACAGCGACATAAAGGGCAGCCCCAGCGCCAGAATGCGCAGGCTGCCCGCCGCACCCTTGTAGCCGAGGATCACGGCCGCGGCGAAATCGGAAAAGACGAGCAGCAGCACGGCGATCGTGCAGCTTACGGTCAGGCAGAAGAGAAAGCATTTTGTCACGACGGAGCGCACAGTCCCGCGCCGGTTTGCCGCGATAGCCGCTGTCACCATGCGTGTGACGGCGAGGCTGATGCCGGAGGTGGAGAGCGTGACGGCCAGCATGAACACGGAGAAAATGAGCTGGTAAAGCCCCATGCCCTCGGCGCCGATTTTGGCGGAGAGGTACGAGCGGTAGCCGATGTTCGTCACGCGCAGAAAGAGCGAAAAGGCTGTCAGCAGGATGCCCTGCATCAGGAATTTTTGTTTTGTCATGGGGCCTCCTGCCTGCGGCACAGGTTTGCCTTGCAAGTTTCCGGGCCGCGTTGTATAATACATATAACTCTAACGATGGGAGCGTGGAAGATTTGACGGATTTCAGCCAGGTGAACGCCGATTGGACCGAGATCGCCGTGACGATTCCGGCCGAGGATACGGACCGGGCCGGCGACATCGCGCAGATGGTCGTGCCCTACGGCATTTATATTGAGGACTATTCGCATTTAGAAGAGGAGGCGATGGAAATCGCTCACATCGATCTGATCGACGAGGCGCTGCTCCAAAAGGACCGCACGAAGAGCGTGATCCACGTCTATATCAGCCCAGAGGAGAATCCGGCCGAGGCGGTTTCCTTTTTAAAGGAGCGCTTCGCGGCCGAGGATATCCCGAACGAAATCACCTCGGCGAACTGTGCGGAGGAGGACTGGATCAACAACTGGAAGAAGTATTTCAAGCCGATCCCGGTCGGCGAGCGGCTGCTGGTGCGCCCGATCTGGGAGGACGAGTACGATGCAGGCGGCCGCGCCGTGCTGCATCTTGAGCCGGGCCTCGCGTTTGGCACCGGCACGCACGAGACGACCCGGCTGTGCATGGAGCTGCTCGAAAAGTACGTGAAGCCGGGCGATACGATGCTCGACATGGGCTGCGGCAGCGGCATCCTGTCCGTCGCGGGCCTGCTGCTCGGCGCGGAAAGCGCCGTCGGCGTCGATATCGACCCGCTCGCGGTCAAGACGGCCGTCGCAAATGCCGAGGTCAACGGCGTGGCGGACCGCTTCACCGGCATCTGCGGCAACCTTGCGGAGAAGGTGAGCGGCACGTTTGATATCGTGGCGGCGAACATCGTCGCGGACGTCGTGATTTTGCTTACCAAGGACGCGCCGCGCTTCATGAAGCCCGACACGGTCTACATCCTGTCCGGTATCATCGACACGCGCGAGGACGACGTGCTCGCCTGCCTCGCGGAAAAATTCGAGCTGATCGACCGGCGCTCGGAAAAGGGCTGGGTTGCGCTCGCGGCGAAGCTCAGATAAACGGCGGCGTATAGTAGGCTGCGCCGCGGCCATCCTAAGTTTTGGGAAAGCGGGGAGTGAGACATGAAGCTGCTGCTGCCCGAATGGGTATCGGAAAATTTATACAAGGATTATGTTGCATCATGGGGCGCGGAGACGATCGTGCCCGCCGCATCCGACCCGAAAGGCCGGGATTATAGCACGTGGCTTTCGGATACGATCAAGATGCGCACGATTACACCGCCGGGGCTTGTGCCCGCCACGCTCTTCTTTCTGGTGGACGACGCGGAGACGAAGATCCTCGGCGGCATCGACATCCGCCACCGGCTCAACGATTACCTGATGGAATTCGGCGGGCATATCGGCTACGGCATCGTGCCGGACGAGCGGGGGAAGGGGTATGCCAAGGCGCAGCTCCGCCTCGCACTGCCGGCGGCGAAGTCGCTCGGCGTCAGCTGCGCGCTGATCACCTGCGACGACGGAAACACAGCCTCGGCGCGGACGATCGAGGCGCTCGGCGGCGTGCTCGAGGACAAGCGCGCGGAAAACGGCGCGCTGATCCGCCGGTACTGGGTCGGCATCCCGCAGGAAACGCTCGAGACGGAGCGGCTGATTCTGCGCCAGTGGACGATGGACGACGCGGATGACCTGTTCGCCTATGCGAAAAGCCCGAAGGTCGGGCCGGCGGCGGGCTGGAAGCCGCATGAAAGCCGCAAAGAGTCGGAGGCGGTGCTCCAAAGCTGGCTGCAAAGCCCGGAGGTTTGGGCGATCGAGGAAAAGGAAAGCGGCCGCGTGATCGGCTCCATCGGCCTGCATGAGGACAGCCTGCGCTCCAACCCGCGTGCGCGCATGATTGGCTATGTGCTGCGCGAGGAGAGCTGGGGCCGCGGCTATATGCCCGAGGCGGTGCGCCGGCTCACCGCGTTTGCGTTTGAAGCGCTGTGCATGGACGTCGTCTCGATCCGGCATTTTGCGTTCAACAGCCGCTCCCGCCGCGTCATCGAAAAGTGCGGCTACCATTATGAGGGCACGCTGCGCCGCGCGTCGTCGATTTTCGACGGCTCTGTGCACGACGCGCTGGTCTATTCTCTGCTGCGCGAGGAATATTTCGCGGGAAAGCGGGCGGAATAAAAAACGGGCGGCATCCGGGTGCCTTGCGGATGCCGGGAAAGGAAAAAAGCATGACGAATCTCTATGGTCTGATCGCTAAAATGATCGAATACGAGGACGGCTGTGTGGAGCGCGTCAACCACTTTTTGAAGGTTTTTGCGTTTGCGAAAGCGATCGCCGAGGGCGAGGGGCTGGATCGCGAAACGCAGGATATTTTAGAGGCTGCCGCCGTCACGCACGACGTCGGCATCCGCGTCTGCTTTGAAAAATACGGCACGTGCAGCGGCCCGCAGCAGGAGCTGGAGGGCCCGCCGGTCGCGGCGGCGCTGCTGCCGGCCTGCGGCTACACGCCGGAGGCATGCGCGCGCATCTGCTATCTGATCGGGCGCCACCACACGTACACGGATATCGACGGCGCGGATTATCAGATTCTCGTGGAGGCGGACTTCCTCGTCAACATCTTCGAGAACGGCATGGAGCAGGAGGCCGCGCGCAAGGTGCGCGACAACATCTTCAAAACGAAAACCGGAAAAAAGCTGCTGACCGATCTCTACCTCTGAGTTGTGCGTTCCCTACAGATAATCTTAAAAATGAAAGAATTATTTGACGATATGCTGAAATGGTGCTATACTGTAAGCAATTGGTTTACAGCATAGCACCATTTTTAAGGAGTTGTGATTTTGAATGGCAAGAGAATTTATGTGCACGAAAACGGAGCCGGTCGTTGAGACGAAGGCCGGCAAGCTGCGCGGCTTTCAGCTCGACGGCGTTTACGCGTTTCACGGCGTGAAATACGCGGATGCAAAGCGCTTCCAGCAGCCCACGCCGCCGAAGCCGTGGGAGGGCATCAAGAACGCGCTCGCATACGGCTATGTCTGCCCGATGCTGCATCAGGACGAGCCGAACAACGAGCTGATGGTCCCGCACCGCTACTGGCCGCTGGACGAGAACTGCCAATACCTCAATATCTGGACAAAATCGCTCGATACGTCGGCGAAAAAGCCGGTGCTCGTCTGGCTGCACGGCGGCGGATTTGCCGCTGGCTCCTCGATTGAGCACATCGCCTATGAGGGCGAGAACATGAGCCGCTACGGCGACGTGGTCGTCGTCTCGCTCAACCACCGCCTCAATATCCTCGGCTATCTCGATCTTTCGCCGTTCGGCGAGAAGTACGCGAATTCCGGCAACGCCGGCAGCGCGGATATGGTTGCGGCGCTGCAGTGGATCCACGAGAACATCGCGGGCTTTGGCGGCGACCCGGAAAACGTGACGCTGTTCGGCCAGTCGGGCGGCGGCATGAAGGTTTGGACGCTGATGCAGACCCCGGCGGCGGACGGCCTGTTCCACAAGGGCGTCGTGCAGAGCGGCTGCATCGATCAGGTGCTCGACCTCACAAAGACGGACGGTACGGCCATCGTTACGGCGCTGATGAAAGAGCTCGGCGTCACGGATGTGGAGGCGCTCGAGACGATCCCCTACGCGCAGCTTGCCGAGGCGTACAACAAGGTGATGCCCGCGGTCGCGCAGACCGGCGCCTATGTCGGCGGCAACCCAATGCCGAACGACTGGTATCTCGGCGATCCCTGCGTTGTCGGCTTCACGGAGCACGCCAAGACGATTCCGGTCATGGTTGGCACGGTGCTCGGCGAATTCGCCTTTATGCCCGCGCTTTCCGCAGAGGAAAAGGCCGATACGGCGGGGATCGAGGCGCGCATCCGAAAGATGTACGGCGAACACGCCGAAAAGCTGACCGCCCTGTTCAAGGAGGCGTATCCGGAAAAGGACCTGAGCGACCTGCTGTTCCTCGACTCGGTTTTCCGCGCGCCGTCGATCGAGTTCCTGCACAAAAAAGCGCAGCACCCGGAGAGCGGCACGTATTCCTATATGTTCAGCTATACTTTCCCGTACGACGGCGGGCACATCGCGTGGCACTGCTCGGAGATCCCCTTTGTTTTCCACAATACGAACCTTGTCGCGGCGTTCAACGAGCCGGGCGTGACCGACCGCCTCGAGCAGCAGATGTGCGATGCGTGGCTGAATTTCGCGCGCACCGGCAAGCCCTCGAGCGACGCGCTGCCTGAGTGGCCGGCCTGCACCGCGGACGACGAGGCGACGATGATCTTCGACCGCACCTGCACCGTGGGGCACAACTACGACCATGCGCTGATCGCGCTGCACAAGGAGGCGCGCCCGCCGTTCTTCTTCGGCGGCGACGAGGAGGAGCAGAAGATCCAGCACTAAGGTAAAGGTTTTCCACGAAGCCTGTGCCGGCATGTGGATAAAAAAGTCCCCGGAGGCAGATGCCTTCGGGGATTTCCGCTTGGCAGGCGGCGGAAAGTCCATGGCCCGCGCGCGGCCTTTTACGGGGATTTTCCGGCTGTGCCGGCATCCGAAATTTCATTTCGGGGAGCAGCGGCGGCAAAACGAGTTTTTTAAACAGGCGAAAGAGGAGGCTGCTGAAACCTCGGCGGCTCCGTAACAAAAAGACTGCGGCGAACCTATTCCAGACGGTTCGCCGCAGTTTTTTCGGTGTTTTAAGCGGATTTTTCAGAGCAGCGGCAAAACGGACGGATGCAGTCCGCATCCGTCCGTCCGAATTTTAAAATTTACAGGTTCGCCTTGAGCCACGCGATGTCCTCGGCGAGACACGCGACGCGGTCCTGCGGGTCGTTGTAGCTGGCTTCGCGCTCCACAACGTAGATCACACCGTCGTACTGCGCGTCCGCCGCCGCCTTCACGGCCTTCCAATCGACGATGCCGGCGCCCTGCGGGACGTTCAGCTTGTCGTGCTCCTCCTTCATCTTGAGGAACTCGGGCGGGAAGATCGGGTTGCCGTCCGCATCCTTCTCAAACTTGAAGCGCGGGGTCGTGTCATAGCGGGACTGCGGCTGCTTTGCGCCGATGACGCCGCCGTTCTCCTTGATGTGGATGCTCGCGATGCGGCCCGCATGACTGTTGATAAATTCAACCGGATCCACGCCGGCGGCGCTGCACCAGCCGCAGTCAACCTGAAATGCGGTGACTTCGGGGTCGCAGGCATCGATCAGCCAGTCGTAGAGGTATTTGCCCTCGTCCTTGTAGAACTCGTCGGTGTGGTTGTGGTAGCCGATCTTGATGCCGTACGGCTTCGCGATGCGGCCGAGACGGTTCAGCTCCTCGGCGACCTCGAGCGCCTCCGCCTTATTGCAGAAATTTGTCATCGGGCAGATGACGAGCTTTGCGCCGAGCTCTGCGAAATACGGCAGCACGGACTCGATCTGGTCGAGGCCGACGTGCGCGGAGTTTACCTTGAGGCCGGTTTCCTCGAGCACCTTTTTCATTTCGTCCAGCGGGACCTGCGTGAAGTCCGCGGTGAATTCGGCGCCGGAGAAGCCGAGCTTCGCGATGGTGCGCAGCTTTTCAACAGCGCTGATCGGCTCGGAAACGAGCGAATAGACCTGAACATTGATATTTTCCACGGGAAAAACCGCCTTTCATTTTCATACTGTAGAAAATGTGCGGCGACAAGGAATGCCGCCGCACACGGATGAACAGATGGAATTAATCGAAGTAGACCGGCTTGCCAGTCTTGGAGGACTGATAGATCGCGTCGAGAATCTTTGTGACGACATAAGCCTGATCTGCGGTGACGAACAGCTCGCCCTCGCCCTTCAGCGCCTTAACCCAAATGTCGGCTTCCTTGGACTTCGGAGCCGGACCCTGAGAGAAGCCCGGGATGTACGGCTCGATTTTGTTGCCGACCCAGGAGATCGTCGGCTGTGCCGCAACGACATGGTTCAGGCGGACACGGTTTTCCTTCGTGTCGAGGCCGCCCTTCGTGCCGGCGAGCATCGTGAACGCCTGATTGCTTGCGCCGTAGTCCTCAGCCATGTTGATGGCCCACGCAGCGCGCAGGTTGATGACGGCGCCGTTCTTCATCTTGATGTGGCCGACAGCGGAGTCCTCAACGTCGTAGGTCTCGTTGTTCCAGCTGTCGAACTCGCCTCTGTGGTTGACCTGACCCTGATGCTCTGCATCGAGGATGCGGCCGAGCTTCTCAAAGGAGGTGCCGACAACGTAATCGACGTCGTAGTTGTTCATGAGGAACAGCGTGAGGTCGAGCGCATGGGTGCCGATGTCGATCAGCGGACCGCCGCCCTGCTTGGACTTGTCCGTGAAAACGCCCCACGTCGGAACGCCGCGGCGGCGCAGGTATGTAGCCTCAGCATAGTAGATGTCGCCCAGCCAGCCATCGTCGACAACCTTCTTCGCGACCTGATTCTCCGCGAAGTGGCGGTACTGATAGCCGATCGTCAGCATCTTGCCGGTTCTGTCTCTCGCCTCGAGCATCTTCTTCGCGTCCGCCTCGGTCGCAGCCATCGGCTTCTCGCAGAGAACGTGCTTGCCGGCCTCGAGCGCGGCGATCGTGATCTCGCAGTGCGCGATGTTCGGGGTCAGAACATGAACAGCGTCGATCGTCGGGTCAGCCAGAAGCTCCTTGTAGTCGGTGTAAACCTTCGCGTCCGGGGTGCCGTATTCCTTTGCGGCCTTCTCAGCTCTCTCAAGAATGAGGTCGCAGAATGCGCACATATCGACGCCTTCCTGCTGCGCCATGCCCGGAAAATGCTTGCCGTTTGCGATGCCGCCGCAGCCGATGAAGCCAACTCTTACATTTGCCATTGGATTTCTCCTCCTAATTCTTCCACGGATTTCCAAGGGGCAGAAATCCGCCGTAAGTTAATATTGCATCTACATTTTAGCCCATCCGCGGGGAAATGTAAAGCCCTTTTCTGTAAAAAATTCTGATACTTTTTGCAGCACAATGGCGCACAGAAGCGCAAAACGGGGCCGCCGGCAAGTTCCGGCAGCCCCGTAGGTTCGTTTTCTCTATCGCGCCGGTGCCCCGCGGGGAAAATCAATACTGCTTGCCCCAGAATACCATGTGCTTTGCGGGCTTGCCGCAGCAGACGCAGGTATCGGCGATGTGCTCCTCGTGGAACGGGATGCAGCGGGATTTCACGCCGCCGGTCATATCCTTGAGCTTGTCCTCGCAGGCGCTGTCGCCGCACCACATGGCCTTGATGAAGCCGGGCTTGTTTTCCGCGGTATCGAGGAACTCCTCGAGCGTCGCCGCCGTGTAGGTTTTTTCCTCAAGGTTTTTCAGTGCGCGCTCGTACAGGCCGTTGTGCACGGCCTCGAGCGCTTTTTCGATTTCGGCCTCGAGGTTGTCGAGCGAGACGAAAATCTTCTCGCGTGTATCGCGGCGGACAAGGACGCATTGGTTCTGCTCGATGTCCTTCGGGCCGATCTCGAGGCGCAGCGGCACGCCCTGCATCTCGTACTGGCTGAATTTCCAGCCGGGGGAGTTGTCCGTGTCGTCGAGCTTAACGCGGAATCTGCCCTTGAGCGCATCGAAGAGCGCGTTCGCCTTGTCGAGCACGCCGGGCTTGTGCTGCGCGATCGGGATGATCGCGAGCTGGATGGGGGCGACCTTCGGCGGCAGCGCGAGGCCGTTGTCGTCGCCGTGCACCATGATGATCGCGCCGATCATGCGGGTGGAAACGCCCCAAGAGGTCTGGTACGGGTGCTGCAGCGTGTTGTCGCGGCCCGTGAACGTGATGCCGAAATTCTTTGCCCAGCCGTCGCCGAAATAGTGGCTCGTGCCGCCCTGCAGCGCGACGCCGTTGTGCATCATCGGCTCGATCGTGTAGGTTGCGACCGCGCCGGCGAATTTTTCCTTTTCGGTTTTCTGGCCCGTCACAGCCGGAATCGCGAGAACGTTCTTGTAAAACTCCTCGTAGGTGCTGAGCATGCCGAGCGTCTCCGCCATCGCTTCCTCGGCGGTTTCGTGCATCGTGTGGCCCTCCTGCCACAGAAATTCGGAGGAGCGCAGGAACGGGCGCGTCGTCTTTTCCCAGCGCACGACGGAGCACCACTGGTTGTAGAGCTTCGGCAGGTCGCGGTAGGATTTGATGATTTTCTGGTAGTGCTCGCAGAAGAGAATCTCGCTCGTCGGGCGCACGCACAGGCGCTCCGTGAGCTTCTCGCTGCCGCCCTCGGTGACCCAGGCCACCTCAGGCGCAAAGCCCTTCACATGGTCCTTTTCCTTTTGCAGGAGGGATTCCGGGATGAAGAGCGGCATATACACGTTCTGGTGGCCGGTCGCCTTGAAGCGGTCGTCCAGCTCGCGCTGGATGTTTTCCCAGATCGCGTAGCCGTACGGCTGGATGATCATGCAGCCCTTGACGCTCGAATAATCCATCAGCTCGGCCTTTTTGACGATGTCGGTGTACCATTTGGAAAAGTCGACGTCCATCGAGGTGATGTCGTCCACCATTTTTTTCTGGTTTGCCAAAGAAATCAATCCTTTCGAGGTGCTGTGCTTATTATAGCGAATGCGGGCGGGAAAAGCAAGGGAAATCCGCGCCGCCGCGCCGGTTTTTCCGCCCGCATGCGCAGAAAGCGAAGGGCGGACAGCCTGCGCTGCCCGCCCCGGGTTATGCTGAAAGCATTACTGATGGTCTTCGATGAACTGCACGATCGCGCCGACAGTCTTGAGGTTCTCGACTTCGCTGTCGGGAACTTCAATCTTGAACTCATCCTCAATGCACATGATCAGATCGATAACGGCGAGGGAGTCCGCATCCAGATCATCGACGAGATTGGAATCCTCGTTGATGATTGCCGGGTCGACGCTGAGCTGATCCGCAAGAATTTCAATGACTTTCTCCAGAACCATTTCATTTTCCTCCTATATCATAATATAGTTCAAGTACCACCCACCTGCCGTATGGACAAAATGCCGCAGGCGTGATACAATCGGGATGTACTTTACCTACATTGTATTGATGCACGGATTGTTTGTCAATATGCAATTGCAAATTTTTTCCGTGCCGGAAAGGATACCCGCAGATGGATATTTCCCGCTTTGCCGTGATCGGGCACCCCATCGGCCACACAATGTCGCCGTTTATTCACGCGCGCCTCTTCGCGCTTTCCGGCCTTTCGCCGGCGTACGACGTGCTGGACGTGCCCGTGCTTTCGGCGCAGCTTCCGGCGCTGCGCGCGCTCTCGGGCTTTAACATCACGATTCCGCACAAGAGCGCGATTTTGCCGTTTCTCGACGCGGTGGATGAAAAGGCGGCGCTGTTCGGCTCCGTCAACACGGTCAAAAATGAAAGCGGCCGCATGACGGGCTACACGACGGACGGCGTCGGCTGCGAAAAGGCCCTGCGGCGCTGCGGACTGGATTTTTCAGGCCGGCTTCTGATCCTTGGGCGCGGGGGCGCGGCGCGCGCCGTGGCGTTTGAGGCCGTGCTCTCCGCCGACGCGCCGCAGATCGATTTTGCCTGCCGGGCGGAGTCGATGGAAAAGGCCCGCGCGCTCGTGGACGAGATTTCCGCGCTGTGCAGGCGGCTCGGGAAAAAGGGCGTGTTCCGCGTTTTGCACTATGCGGCGCTTGAAAGCGAGTGCTGCCGCTACAGCCTCGCGCTCAATGCGACGAGCGTCGGCATGTATCCGAACGCGGGGAAAAGCATCGTCGGCGAAAGTGTGCTCGCCCGCTGCGGCGCGGCGTTCGACGCCGTGTATAACCCCGGCGAGACGGAATTTCTGCGCACGGCCGGGCGCCTTGGGCTAAAAACTGTCGGCGGCATGGGCATGCTGGTGTGTCAGGCCGTGGCGGCGCACGAAATCTGGTACGGCGCGCGGTTTGCAGACGGCGACGTCGAGCGGCTGATTCTCGACGCCGAGGCCGAGACAAAGCGGCTGTTCGCTTAAATGCCGGCTGGCGGCATCGGGAAAGGAAGATGAGGATTGGGAACGGATAGGGAGCGCCCGCGCGGCAATATCGTGCTTTCGGGCTTTATGGGCAGCGGCAAATCGACGATCGGCCGCAGGCTCGCCGCGGCGCTCGGCATGAAATTCGTCGATATGGACCGGTACATCGAGGAAAAAACGGGGCTCAAGGTTCGCGAGATCTTCGACAGGTTCGGCGAGGCGCATTTCCGCGCGCTCGAGACCGAAACGGTGCGCGCACTTTCGGCGCGTGCGGATTACGTGGTCGCGACCGGCGGCGGCACGCTGATGCGCCCGGAAAATGTGGAGGCGTTTCACGCGGGCGGCGGCACGGTCTATTTTCTCGACGTGCCGCTCGCGGCCTTGCAGGAGAGGCTGAAAAACGACAGGCGCCGCCCGCTTTTGCAGGTGCCGGACCGCCGGGCGGTCATTGAGCGGCTGCTTTCGGAGCGGCGACCGCAGTACCTTGAGAGTGCCGATGTCGTCGTAGATCGGAAGAGCACACGTCTGAACTCCAGTCACGGCATAGATCTCGTATG
>URQJ01000007.1 GCA_900549945.1 uncultured Oscillospiraceae bacterium | reverse complement strand
GGGTTGGGTCTGCCGAGGCGCCGGTCTGCTTCGAGCAGGCCGCAAGGCTGAGCAGCAGCGCAGCACAGCACAAAACACAGCCGATTTTCTTAAAAACAGAATTTTTCATATGCAGTATCCTTTCATTTGACGGAATGGCTATCATTATGTAAACCGAACACAAATAGGTTACCACAACAGCCTGAAATATGCAAGAGAATCGGCTCAAATCCTTGCAGAATTCAAAAAATATTTATATAATAAGGACAGGCTGCGGCAACAGCCGCACAGAAAGGAAAAGTGCGATGAAGCTCTATGAAAAGACGCTCTCCAGCGATACAAAATTTGAAGGCCGCATCATCCGGGTTCTGCTCGACGAGGTGGAGCTTGAAAACGGGAAAACCGCAAAGCGCGAGGTCGTCTGCCACAACGGCGGCGTGTGCGTCGCGGCGCTGACCGAAAAGGACGAGCTGCTGCTCGTCCGGCAGTTCCGCTACCCGTATAAGGAGGTGCTGCTCGAGCTGCCTGCAGGAAAGCTCGAAAAAGGGGAGGACCCCTTCGAGGCCGTGAAGCGCGAGCAGATGGAGGAGACCGGCACCGCCGGCGAAAACTACATTTCGCTCGGGAATCTCTATCCCTCGCCGGGCTACTGCGGCGAGATCATCCGCATCTGGGCCTGCCGTGTGGCGGAAAAAGGGGAAATGCATCTCGATGAGGACGAATTTCTCGAGGTCGAGCGCATCCCGCTGAAAAAAGCCGTGGAAATGGTTCTAAACAACGAAATTCCCGATTCCAAAACGCAGGTCGGCATTTTAAAAACAGCGGCGCTCGTCGAAAGCGGAAGGCTCTGACAGCTTCCCGCGCGCCCGGCTGCGAGAAGAAAACGCCCGCGCAGAAGGCAGAACGCACCCGAAATCTTTATTTGAATTTTGCCCCGAAATGTGCTATAATAAAACTATACAACGTGTGGTTTTCTCGCAAAACGTAAGTCCTGTTGCGAGAAAACCACTTTTATTTCAGAAAGGGGTAAGCGAAATGGTTCAGGTAAACGATACGGTTTTGTACGGAAGCCAGAGCGTGTGCACCGTCACGGAGATCTGCGAGAAAACGGTCGGAAAAGAAAAGCTGCGGTACTATGCGCTGAAGCCCGTGTACGACGGGAAATCCACCGTTTATGTGCCGTGCGCAAACGGAAAGCTGGTCGGGAAAATGCGGCGCATCCTGTCGGCGGCGGAGATCCGCGCGCTGATCGACTCCCTCGCGGGCGAATCGCTCGGCTGGATCGAAAACGACGCTCTGCGCCGCGAGCGCTACGGGGAGATCCTCGCCGGCAGCGACCGCAGGCAGCTTGCCCTTTTGATCCGCACCCTGTACCTGCACCGCGAATCGCTCAAATCCACCGGCAGGAAATTCCACGCGGCCGACGAGCAGCTGCTCGAGCGCGCGCAAAAGCTGCTGCACGAGGAATTCGCCTTTGTGCTGCATATTCTCCCCGAGGAGGTGCCGCTCTTTATCACGCGGCAGCTTGAGGCGGCAGAAAAATAACGCCACAGACCGCGCAGGCATTGCCAAACGGGCCGAAATGTGGTATGTATAATCATGGAACAGAAAATTGTATTGGGAGCCGACGGAAATCTATGAAAAAAACATTTATCACACAGATCCCCGATAAGGCCGGCGCCTTTTTGAAGGCCAGCCGGATCATCGCGCAGGCCGGCGGCAACATCACGCGCGTCAGCTACAACAAGGCGATCGACCTGCATATGCTTTTCATCGAGGTGTCCGCGACAGATGAACAGCTCACAGAAATTTCCGAAGCGCTCCGCGCCATCGGCTATATCTCGGACAATGCCTCGCCGGGCCAGACCATTCTGCTTGAGTTCAAGCTGCCGAATGTGCCGAGCGCCCTTTTGCCGGTGCTGGAGCTCGTCGAGAGCTACCACTTCAACATCCCGTATATCAACGGTCAGGGCAGCGACGACGCGGACCAGACCTTTAAAATCGCCATCCATTTTAAGCAGCCGGACAAGATCAAGAAATTTCTCGACGAAGCCGCGAAGCTCTGCTCAATCCGCGTTTTGAATTACGACAAAAGTCAGAAAATGCTCGACAACACGGTGTTTTACCTCTCCTTTGCGAGCCAGCTCACAGCACTTCTGAATCTCGACAAAAGCGCGCAGAGCGCGCTGATCGCCGACTCCAACCTGATTATGCAGCTGCTCGACGACCGCGGCACGGCCCCGTACCGGACTTTTTCCTATATCAGCCGGTTTGCGGAGATGCTCAAGCGCTTTAAGGGCGATAATTTCTGCGCTGAAACCTACCGCCGCACGCTTTCGGACGGCTGGACGCTGCACATGATCGAGCCGCCCTGCGGCAGCAACACGTACATTCTGGAAAAGGACGGCGCGCTGCTCTTCATCGACTGCGGCTTCGCCTGCTATGCGCCCGAGATGATGAAGATCCTTTACGGCCTGTTTCCGGATTTCGACCGCATGGAAAAGGCGATCATCCCGACGCACCCGGACATCGACCACTGCGGCCTCCTTCACCTGTTTCCGGACGTGTACGTCAGCAACGAAGGCCGGCTCAACTTTGCGCTCGAGAACAACAGCCTGCCGAACTTCCGCGAGCAGAACAAGCTGCACGCGCCGTACAGCCGCATCAGCAAGCTCTTGACGCGGTACTGTCCGCCGCAGATGAACACGATCCGCGCGCTCGGCGAGCCGAAGGAAGCGGGCCCCATTGCATATATCGCCCCGCTGGAATTCCACGGCCTGAAGCTCGACATCTATGCGGGCAACGGCGGGCACTCGAAGGGGGAAATCGCGATTGTAGACGAAAAAAACAAGATCGTTTTCAGCGGCGACATCGTCGTCAATATCGCGGGCTTTTCAAAGGAACAGGCGGAGTTCAACAAGCTCGCGCCGTACCTTCTGACGAGCGTCAACCTCGATTCCAAGATGGCGACCGAGGAGCGCCTCGGCCTGCAAAAAAAATTCAGCCCGCAGGCTTACACCTACTGCTGCGGACACGGCGCAATGATGCTGCCCGGCGCTGCGCCGGAAAGAAAGAAATAACTGAACCGGCAGAGATTTTCTTAAAATCTGCCGAAAAAGGGGGAGCTGCACCGCGGTGCAGCTCCCTCTTTTTCGGCTTTTCCGTGTATGCAGTCGGTCAGCGCGCGGTGCCATGCGACGTCCGCCCACATGCCGGGGAACTGCGGCGCACAGAAATTGCTCGTGCCGATCGCCGCCCAGCAGCCAGTTTTCGCGGCCTCCTGCACGCCGACCTCGCAGAGCTCCTTCATCCACGCCCAGTCGAGCCCGCATTCGTTGTAAAACACGACCGCCCAGCACTCCGTCGTGACGAGCGGGATGTCCCTGCTGCGCGCAAACGACGCAAAATGCGCGATCTGCGTGCGGAGCACCATCTTCCAGTATTCGGGGCTTTCCTCGTAAAGCGCCTTCGAGGCCGCCATGCCCTCGCGGAAATCCTGCCCGTCGTAGATGCGGCCCTCACGGCGGAGCGTGAAATCAAACCGGCCGTCGCCGTCGCTGTTCATCCAGATATGCGGCTCCAAAAAATCCCATTTACCGTAGTCCTCGCGCTCCATTCTGTAGAATTCCGAGGAGATCGAGAACGTGACGGGCATCTGCGGAAAAACCGCCTTAAAGGCCTCTATGCAGCGGTTGGACCACGCGGTCGTCTCGGCCGAGTCGCGCGGCAGCGGGGCGCCGTTTTCGCCCTTCGGCGCACAGTCCAGCCAGTTCGGAAACTCGTTGCAGAAATCGACGTACAAAATCGTATCGTACAGGCCGGCGCTTTCGATCTTGCGCAGCAGGTCGATCCAGATCTGCGCGAAGTCCTCCGGCGTTTTCAGCTTCGAAACGTACGAATCGCTTTCCTTGTGCCGGAACCAGCCCGAAAGGCCGACCAAAACGCCGTGCTTTTGGCAGACGCGCAGAAATTCGAGCAGATTTTCGAGCACATTCGAGACCGTAATCGGCTTTGTCGAGCCCCAGCCGCACGCCTCCCAGACCGGGTCGAGCGCAAAGCTGCCCGTATCGCTGAGCGCGATCAGCTGAGGATAGGGATCGATGCGCACGGCGTCGTAGCCGCGCTCGACAAGCTCTGAAACCGCCTTGTCCCAATCCTCAAAGCCTTCTCCCGGGCCCCTGCGCTCCAGCCACGAAAAATCCCACATGGCAATGGCAATCGGCCTGCCGCGTCCAAAAAAATCTTTCATACCAATAATCCTCCCAAAATGCAGATTTTTCTGCGAATTGACTGCATCATACCACGAAACCGGTGAATTGGCAAGAAAAAGACTGCGCCTTCGCAAAGAAAACGCAGTCTCCACAAAATCAATTATTCTTCGGAGGTTTCTTCCGTTTCATCCTCCGCTGCGGGATCTTCGGCCATGCCCTCCTCGGCGGTGCCGTCATCCTCTACGGCGGAAATTTCTTCGTCCTCGTCGTGCGGCGCGCGGGCCATCGTGATCACACGGCTGCCCTCCGCGAGCTTCATCACGCGGACGCCTTTGCTCGGGCGCGCGCAGATGCGCACGGACTGCGCCTCGATGCGGATGATTATGCCGTCATCGGAGATCAGGATTATGTCGTCGTCGAGGTCGACCACCTTGATCGCCGCCACATCGCCGTATTTTTCGACGTGGTAGTTCAGTATGCCCTTGCCGCCGCGGCGCTGCAGGCGGTAGTCGCCGATCTCCGAGATGCGGCCGTAGCCGGTTTCGGAAACCGTGAGTACGAGCCCTTCCTCGCGCAGAACGCTCATGCCGACAACCACGTCGTCGCCGAGCAGGCGGATCGCACGGACACCGCGGGCCTGCCGGCCCATTTCGCGGACGTCGTCCTCGTGGAATCGAATCGCCTTGCCGTGCTTCGTCGCGACGAGCAGATCATCCTTGCCGCTCGTGATGCGCACCCAGCTCAGCACATCGTCCTCGGCGAGGTCGATCGCGATCAGGCCGTTTTTGCGCACATTCGAGAACGCCGCGAGGCTGACGCGCTTGATGACCGCGTTTTTCGTGACCATTACGAGGTAGCGCTCGTCGTCGAATGCCTCGACGCGGATCATCGAGGTGATTCTCTCCTCGGGCTGCAGCGGCAGCAGGTTGGCGATGTTGATGCCGCGGCTCGTTCTCGAGCCTTCCGGTACCTCGTAGCACTTGAGCCGGTAAACGCGGCCGCGGTCGGAGAAGAACAGCACGTAATCGTGGCTGTTCGCAGTGAACAGCTCGGTCACGATGTCCTCGTCGCGGCGTGTCATGCCGGAAATGCCGCGGCCACCGCGGCGCTGCGTGCGGTACGTGTCGAGCGTCTGGCGCTTCGCGTAGCCGAAATTCGTCAGCGTGATGACGCAGCCCTCGTTCGGGATCAGATCCTCGATATCCATCTCGCCGCTGATTGCCGCGATCTCCGTGCGGCGCTCGTCGCTGAACTTCTTCTTCATTTCGAGCGCTTCGTCCTTGATGATGCCGAACCGGCGCGCCTCGCTGCCGACAATATCGATATAATCGGCGATCTTGAGGCGCAGGGCGGCAAGCTCCTCCTCAATCTTCGTGCGCTCGAGGCCGGTAAGCTGGCCGAGGCGCATCTGCACGATGGCCTGCGCCTGCACGTCGTCGAGGCCGAAACGCGTCATCAGCGCTTCCTTGCCCTCGGGAATCGATTTCGAGCTTCTCAGAATCGCGATGACCTCGTCGATGAAGTCGAGCGCGATCATGAGGCCGTCGAGAATATGCGCGCGCTCCTGCGCCTTTTTCAAATCAAACTGCGTGCGGCGCAGCACGACCTCGCTCTGGAACCGGATATATTCCTCCAGAATCTGCTTTAGGGTGAGCGTGCGCGGCTGCCCGTCGACGATCGCGAGCATGATCACGCCGAAGGTGATCTGCATCTGCGTGAACGAATACAGGTTGTTCAGGACGATCTGCGGCGAGGCGTCGCGCTTTACGTCGATGACGATGTGCATGCCGTTTCTGTCCGAATGGTCGTCGATGTTCGAGATGCCGTCGAGGCGCTTTTCCTTGACGAGATCGGCGATACTTTCAATCAGGCGCGCCTTATTGACCTGATACGGCAGCTCGGAGACGACGATTTGGAACCGGCCGTTCGGCTTTTCGACGATCTCCGCGCGGGCGCGCACGTGGATCTTGCCGCGGCCCGTGGCGTAGGCGGCGCGGATGCCCGAGCGGCCCATGATGATACCGCCTGTCGGGAAATCCGGCCCCTTGATGTACTGCATCAGGCCCTCGAGCGTGATGTCCGGGTCATCGACCATCGCGCAGACGCCGTCGAGCACCTCGCCCATATTGTGCGGGGGGATATTCGTCGCCATGCCGACCGCGATGCCTGTCGAGCCATTGACGAGGATATTCGGAAAATGCGAGGGCAGAACGCACGGCTCCTTCAGGCGGTCGTCGTAGTTCGGTTCGAAATCGACGGTATCCTTGTCGATGTCCCGCAGCATTTCGACAGAGAGCTTTGCCATTCTCGCCTCGGTATATCGGTAGGCGGCGGCGGGGTCGCCGTCCACGGAGCCGAAGTTGCCGTGGCCATCCACGAGCATGTAGCGCATGGAGAAATCCTGCGCGAGGCGCACGAGCGCGTCGTAAACCGAAACGTCGCCGTGCGGGTGATAGCGGCCGAGCACGGCGCCGACCGTATCGGCGCACTTTCTGTACGCCTTTTCCGGCCACAGGCTGTTTTCATACATCGTGTACAGGATGCGGCGGTGCACCGGCTTCAAGCCGTCGCGCACGTCGGGCAGCGCACGGGACACGATGACGGACATGGAATAATCGAGGAAGGAATCCTCCATGATTTTTCTGAGGTCAACCTGTATGAGGTTTTCCCTTGTTTCTTCAGTATGATCCATTGGCTTTGTGTCCTTTCGCGCTTATATATCCAGATTCTTGACGTATTTTGCGTTTTTCTCGATGAACTCACGGCGCGGCTCGACCTTATCGCCCATCAAAATGGTAAAGACCTCGTCGGCCTGCGCGGCGTCGCTCGGCGTAACCTGCAGCATGACGCGCGTATCCGGGTTCATCGTCGTCTCCCAGAGCTGCTCGGAGTCCATTTCGCCGAGGCCCTTATAGCGCTGGATGTCGTAGCCCGCCTGCAGCTCTGCCATGATGCTGTCGCGCTCCGCGTCGGAATACGCGTAATAATGCCGCTTGTTTTTCGTTACGCGGAACAGCGGCGGCTGCGCGATATAGACGTGCCCGGCCTCGACGAGCGGGCGCATATAGCGGTAAAAGAATGTGAGCAGCAGCGTGCGGATATGCGAGCCGTCGACGTCGGCATCGGCCATGATGATAACGCGGCCGTACCGCAGCTTTGCAAGGTCAAATTCCTCGCCGATACCGGTGCCGAGCGCGGTGATGACCGGCATCAGCTTATCGTTGCCGTACACGCGGTCGAGGCGCGCCTTTTCGACATTCAGCATCTTGCCCCAAAGCGGGAGAATCGCCTGAAATTTCCGGTCGCGGCCGCCTTTTGCGGAGCCGCCTGCGGAATCGCCCTCGACAATATAGATCTCGGTTTCCTCCGGATTTCTGGACTGGCAGTCCGCAAGCTTGCCGGGCAGCGTGGCACTTTCGAGCGCCGACTTGCGCCGCACGAGGTCGCGGGCCTTACGGGCCGCCTCTCTGGCGCGGGAGGCCGCCATCGCCTTGTCGAAGATCGCGCGGGCAACCGCCGGATTTTCCTCGAGGAAGGTCGTCAGCTTATCGGCCACCATGGAGCTGACAAGGCCGCCGATTTCAGTGTTGCCGAGCTTGCCCTTTGTCTGGCCCTCAAACTGCGCCTCCTTGACCTTGACGCTGATGACGCAGGTCAGACCCTCGCGCACGTCCTCGCCGGACAGTTTTTTGTCGGCTTCCTTCAGAATATTGTACTTTCTCGCGTATTCGTTCATAATGCGCGTCAGCGCGCGCTTAAAGCCGTCCTCGTGTGTGCCGCCGTCCACCGTGTGGATGTTGTTCGCGAAAGAGAGGATGAACTCGTTGAAGCTGTCCGTATACTGCATGGCGATTTCACAGGTGGCGTTATCGTCCGCCGCTGTGGCTGCGAAATAGATCGGCTCCGGGTGGATTTTCTCCTTGCTGCGGTTCAGGTACTCGACAAAGCTCGAAACACCGCCCTCATAATGGAACTGCTCGCTCCTGAGATTTTCCGGGTCACGCTCGTCGGTCAAAACGATGTTGACGCCCGCATTCAGGAACGCCTGCTCGCGCAGGCGCGTCTCCAGCGTCTGGAACTCATAGACCGTCGTCTCCTTGAAAATTTCCGGATCAGCCTGAAAGCGCACTGTCGTGCCGGTTTCCTCCGGGTTTTCAAGCGGGCCGGCATCCTTTAGATCGTAGACAGCGCTGCCGCGCTCGAAGCGCTGGCGGTACAGCCGCCCGTTCTGCCGCACCTCGACCTCCAGCCATGTGGACAGGGCGTTGACGACCGAGGCGCCGACGCCGTGCAGGCCGCCGGAAACCTTATAGCTGCCGCCGCCGAACTTGCCGCCCGCGTGCAGGATCGTGTAAACGACTGTGACAGCCGGCAGGCCGGTCTGCTGCTGCACGCCGACCGGCACGCCGCGCCCGTTATCCCGGACATAGATGATGTCGCCCGGCAAAATCTTGACGTCGATGCGGTCGCAGTAACCGGCAAGCGCCTCGTCGATCGCATTGTCCACAATCTCATAGACGAGGTGGTGCAGGCCGCGCGGCCCCGTGGAGCCGATGTACATGCCCGGGCGCTTCCGGACAGCCTCCAGCCCCTCGAGAACCTGAATTTGGTCCGAGCCGTAATTCGTATCTACATGAGTCATTTCATTGATATCCATCTGTGCGCTCATTATCCTTTCTTGTCCGCATGGTTACCTTTATATATAGTATACCATATCTGCCGCCCCTTTACAAGGTTTCCCCCTGAATTTGAGAATAAAAAAAGCGCCGCTTCCGCGCGGCTTTCCCGATTGCCGCCATCCGCTCCGCAATTTTGTGCCAAACCGCACTTTTCTGCGTTTAAACGCAAAAAAAGCCCGTTCAAAAACGGGCTTTCTCATTTTTGTTTTACGTCCGGTCCTCCGGCGCGCCGGGTTCCTCGTAGCGGCCGGTATCGATTTCGGAGAAGGTATCCGCCTTTTCCTGCGCAGGGCGGCGCTGCGCCGTCTGCCGGCGGTTCTCCTGCACCGGGCGCTGCACGCGCTTAATTACCGGCTTTTTGAGGTATACCGTGAAAAGACTCAAAAGGAAAAAAAGCGCAAACGGGATGAACACATACAGGCAGGTAAACAGCCCGATGTCGTCGAGCACGAATTTGTGAAAGAAATAGATACAGACGCCGGCGCAGATCGCAAGCACGGAAAACACGTAGACAAGCGGGGAAAGATACACATTCGAAATGCCGCCGCAGCGCGGGCACTTATACTCGCCCTCGCGCTTCAGCTTCCACGTGCGGACCAGATTGACGCGCTTTCTGCAATACGGACACGTCGGAATACCAAAATACTGCATAGAACCGGATTTCCTTTCCTAGTTATTTCTGCTTTCCGGCGGCCGGCCGCATGAACGGGAGACCGCCGATTTCCGCCCGCGAGCGCTTCAAAAGCGTCGCCGGCGCGATCTGCGTGATATACACGCGCCTGCCGCACACAAAATCACGGCACACAACAATGGAGCGCGGCAGGTCATAGCACACGTCCTCCACGAGGTTTTCCGCCTCGGCGCGCTTTAAAAAATCGCGCGTCGTCTTGGAAACCGTCGTATTCTCGAGGTCGAAAATGCCGATCACGTCCTCCTCGCGCACCACGACGCCGAGGCCAAGATGAATATACACGCGATCCCTCCTTGAAGCGCCGCATCGCAGATGCAAAGAACGACGCGCTTTGCCGCAAAGCCCCTCCGGCTTTATTGTGCCATAATTATAGCATAAAACCCGCCCGGCGTACAGACATGGAATATAACCGTTTTCTTAATTTTTCAGCACGCCGCTTTCTACCTGAAAGCCGCGGCCGCGCTCCATCAGGCGCACAGTCTCCGGGTCGCAGCAGGTGATAAAGACCTGCCGCCCGTCGAGATGGTTCAAAAGATAATCCCGCCGGCTCATATCGAGCTCGCTCATCACATCGTCGAGGAGGATGACGGGCCGCTCGCCGGTTTTTTCGAACAGGATGTCGGCTTCCGCGAGCTTGAGCGCCAGCACGATGCTGCGCTGCTGCCCCTGCGAGCCGTACGTCCGCGCGGAGAGGCCGTCGATCTCGATCGACAGGTCGTCCCGATGCGGGCCGGCCGAGGTGAAGCCCGCGCGGATATCCGCCTCGCGGTTGCCCCGAAGTGCCGCAAAAAACGCGGCGGAAACCGCCTCCTGCGTATCGGCGCCGCGGAATGGGGCGTAGGAAAAGGAGACGCTTTCGCGCGCCTTCGCGATGCCGCTGTAGATTTCCACAGCCTTCGGCGCGAGCGCCCGGCAGAACGCGATGCGCTCGAGCGTGACCTGCGTGCCGAAAAGCAGCAGCCGCTCGTCCCAGACGTCGAGCGTATCCTGCAATTCCGGGTGGCGCACAATGTCCTTTAAAAGCGCATTGCGCTGCTGCAGCGCCTTATTGTAATTTGTGAGCACGCGGGCAAACGCAGGCTTCGCCTGACACAGCGCACCGTCGATAAACGCGCGCCGCCGCGCGGGGCCCTCCTTGACGAGCAAAAGGTGCTCCGGGGAAAAGATCACAGCGCAGAATTTGCCGACGAGCGCCGAGCCCGTCTTTTTTTCAACGCCGTTGATCACGCTGGAGCGCCGCCCGCTTTTGAACAGGAGGCGCAGGTTCTGCTCGCGCCCTTCCGTGAAAAGATCCATCGAAAGCGCGGCGGAATCCGCGTTTCTCCCGTTCGTCAGGCGGGGCAGCTCGCCGTCCTTCGTGCCGCGGAACGAGTGTCCGCCGGTAAAAAGCCAGACAGCCTCAAGGAGATTCGTTTTCCCCTGCGCGTTGCTGCCGAAAATGACGTTGATCGTCTCGCACGGGAAAATCTCCCCGTTTTCAAGGTTTCTGAATTGCTCGAAGCCGAGGCGCGTGACGTTCAAGGCTTCAGCCCTCCGCGGTCTGCACGGTGTAGCGCACGCCGTTGTACTCGGCAAAATCGCCGCCGCGCATTTTTTTTCCGCGCATTGTGCAGACCGCGCCGTTTACGAGCACCTCGCCGTTCTGTATGACGAATTTCGCCTGCCCGCCGGTATCGAGCGCGCCGCCGAGTTTTAAAAGCGCGTCGAGCCGGATGAATTCTGTCGTGATCTGAATCGTTTCGTTCATGGAATCCTTCCTCTGTTGTACTTTATCTGCTGTGTTTCACGCAGCGTCCTCCCGCGAAAGACATCGCGTGAAACATTTTTTAAATTTCGCTGCGCAGGCGCACCGGCAGAACGAGGAACGAAAACGCATCGCCCTCCTTCGGCAGGATGAGCATCGGGCTGATCGGCCCGCCGAGTTCCATGCGCACTTCGTCGCATTCTGCGGCACGCAGCGCGTCGAGCAGATATTTATTGTTGAAGCCGATCTCGAGCGGGTCGCCGGAGATCTTCGCCTCGATTTGGTCGTTTGCGCGGCCCATCGTTGTGGAGCAGAGCAGTTTGATTGTGTCCTCGCTGAGAACACACCGCACCGGGCTTTTGAGGCGGTCGGTGATAAGAAGCGAAACGCGCTCGACGCTTTCGATCAGTGTCCGCGTGGAGACGACAGCCTCGGTTTTTTTATCTTTCGGCAGCGCCGCGCGATAATCGAGGAATTCGCCCTCGAGCAAAGCGGAAAGCACGGTATAATTATCGATTTTGAAGAGGATGTGCCGGCGGCTCGGGCAGATTTCGATCTCGCCGTCATCGTCGCGCAGCAGCTTCAGCACCTCGCCAAGTGTCTTTCCGGGAACGACAAATTCGAGGCTGCCGTCGAACGGAATTGCCTCGCGGCGCAGTGCCAGCCGGTAACCGTCCACGGAAACGACGTCGAGCGTGCGGTTTTCGATTTTGAACAGGCTGCCCTGATGGATCGGTTTTGCATTCGAGTCTGCGACGGCGAACAGTGTCTGGCGGATCATGCTTTTCAGCACGCCGGCGGGCAGGCGGAGTGTATCGGTGTCGGTGACTTTCGGAAATTCCGGGAATTCTGCGGCGTTCATGCCGATGATTGTGAAACAGCTCACGCCCGAGGTGATTGTCGCGGTGTTGCGGTCGTCGGTTTCGATTGTGATGTCGTCGGCCGGCGACTTACGGACGATTTCAGAGAATAGTTTCGCAGTTAAAATGATAGCGCCGGATTCGGAAATAACGGCGGGCAACTCTGTCTGCATGCCGATTTCGAGGTCGTAGGCGGAGAGGATGAGTTTTTCCTCGCCGCTGCGGATCAAAATGCCCTCGAGCGCGGGAATTGAGGTTTTCGCGGAGACCGCGCGCTGCAGGTTTCCGACGGCTTCGGTTAAAATGCGCTTTTCTATGGTGAATTTCATTTTTTGCATCTCCTTTTGTTTGCATTTTGCAGGATGCTTGCGGTTCGGCTGCATGAGAGGAGGGCGGGGGGCTTCCCTTTTTGTTTCTTTATTACTCTTAGTAATATATTTAGCAGTAGCCGTAGGGGGTGTTAAATTGTTGGAAATTTTGAAAATCGGCTTTGTGAAGCCAAAAACGGCGGAAAAGTTTTAAAAAATTCCCTGTGGAAGAAATGTGGACAATGTGGAAGGTATTTTTCATTCCACAAAGCGGTTGAAAACTCTGTGTGAAATGTTGAAAATTTGTTTATGGATCGGTGGAAAACGGTTTGCGCGGCAAAACCTGTTCACAGGTATTTAACGGTCGCGGATGTTCTTGATGATGTCGCCGACCGTCGCTTTTGTGACCGGGTCCTTGAGGGATTTTTCCTCGATCTGCTGGATTGCGTAGACGACTGTGGAGTGGTCGCGGCCGCCGAACTCTTTGCCGATCTCGACCATGGGCATCTGCGTGATTTCGCGGACGATGTACATGGAGATCTGGCGCGCGAAGGAGATGTTCGCGTTGCGCTTTGAGGACTTGATGTCTTCGGGGGAAACGCCGTAGGTGCGGGCGACCTCCTCGATGATCTTGCCGACCGTGACGGGTGTCGGCTGGTCGTTGTTTACGATGTCGCTGATCGCGCGCTGTGCGGTGTTGATCGTCGGCGTCGCGCCCTCGACGAGGTGGATTGCCTTGAGCTTTTTGACGGTGCCCTCGAGCTGGCGGATGTTGCTTTTGAGTTTGACCGCGATGAATTCACAGACGCTGTCCGGCACGTTCAGGCCGACAAGCTCGGCCTTGCGCTTGATGATTGCCATGCGCGTCTCAAAATCCGGCGGCTGCACGTCGGCCGTAAGGCCCCACTCGAAGCGCGTCTTGAGGCGGTCCTCGAGCGTTGCAATGTCGCGCGGCGGCCGGTCGCTCGTCAGCACGATCTGTTTCTTCGATTCATAAAGCGTATTAAAGGTATGGAAAAATTCCTCCTGCGTCGATTCTTTGCCGGCGATGAACTGAATATCGTCGATCAAAAGCGCGTCGGCCTTGCGGTATTTTTCGCGGAAGCCCGCCGTGGTGCCGGCGCGGATGGCCTCGATCAGCTCGTTTGCAAACTGGTCGCCCTTGACGTAGATGATGTTCTTCTCGCTGAAATTCTTTTTCAGCTCGTGGCCGACCGCGTTGAGCAGGTGCGTTTTACCGAGGCCGGAGTTACCGTAGATAAAGAGCGGGTTGTAATTTTTCGCCGGCTCCTTCGCCACGTAGCGGCAGGCGGCGCAGGCGAATTTATTCGAGCTGCCCTCGATGAACGTCTCGAAGGTGTACTCGTATTCGTCGTCCTCCTCGACGGCCTTCTTCTCCTTTTTCTCCATCGGCGTGATCAGCTTGTAGGTGATGGCCGGGCCGAACACGCTCTGAATCGCGTCGTTGAGATATTTGTGAAAGCCGCGCTCAATCGTCGATTTGTGAAATTCATTCGGCGCCTGAATGATGGCGACGCCCTCCTCAAAGTCCAGCGAAACCGGTACGAGCTTGCTGAACCAGGTTTCGTAGCTCACCTCGGTGACCTGATTTCTGCAGTAATCGCAGATCAGGTCCCATGCTTCAAAAAACGATTCCATTTCCTGTTTTCCCTTTCTCACGTGTTCTCGGTAGCGCAGTATACCGCGGCAGAAGCGGCGCGCTTTCGGCCGGAAAAGCCGGAAAAAGGCGGCACTTCTGCATTTTGACGATAAAATACTAATATATAGTGTAGCATAAACCGGTTGCGTTGTCCACAGAAAATGCGCCGAAATGTTGAAAATCCGGCCGGGAAAATTTTGGCTGCGCAGGCGGGGCGGATGCGCGTTTTTTGATATGCGGGCCCCGCGCCTTTTCTGCATCTATATTCTGTGGTTTTGAAAAAGATGGGCGCAGAATATGGGCGGGCAATTTTTCGTGCATGTTTTTTTCCTGAAAAACCGGAAAAAAGGTTGACAGATTCTAAGGTTTTAAGGTATAATGCTTAACTGTAACCGACTGTACGATTCGGGTTTTGCAAAGTAACCTCGCGAAAGGAGGGTTTTTGATATGCTGAGAACCTATCAGCCGAAGAAGCTCCACAGAAAGAAGGAGCACGGCTTCAGAAAGAGAATGTCTACACGCAACGGACGCAAGGTCCTGGCGCGTCGCAGAGCAAAGGGCAGAGCACGCTTAACGTATTGATGTATGCTTTGAAGGTCACCGGCGTGTGGCCTTTCTTTGTTTTGCAGGTGCGGCGGAAAATACCGCGCAGGTTTTTGGGAGCTTTATGGATATCATCGTACCCCTGACGGAGAATTATGAATTCCGGCGCGTCTATGCCCGCGGAAAAAGCGCGGTGCGCCCCTCGCTCGTCGCGTACTGCATCAGAAAAGGCGGCGCGGCGCCGCGCATCGGAATTACGGCAAGCAAAAAAATCGGCAATGCGGTCAAACGGAACCGCGCCCGGCGGCTGCTGCGCGAGAGCGTGCGCACGCTGTACCCCCGCATCAGGCCGGGGTTCGATATTGTGCTGGTGTCGCGCGGGAAAACGCCGTTTGTGCACTGCGGGGCAGTATTGGCGGAAATGACAAGCGCGCTGGAGGAACTCGGCGTGCTTGTTTGTGCAGGAAAAAAGAGGGACAAGCCCGCGGGGCCGGATAGGCTATGACGCGGCTTACACCGAAAAACGCGCTGCTCGGCCTGATCCGGCTGTACCAGAGGCTGCGGCCGAGCAGCACGCGGGGCTGCTGCAAATACATACCCACCTGCTCGCAGTACGGGCTTGAGGCAGTGGAGCGCTTCGGCGCGCTGAAGGGCGGCCTGCTCGCACTGTGGCGCATTCTGCGCTGCAACCCGTTTTCAAGGGGCGGCTACGATCCCGTACCCGAAAAAAAGAACAAGGTTTGATCCGGGAAGGATTTGATTCAAAACTATGATGCAGTTTTTTAATTTCTTTGGCAGCATATTCGGCTACCTCTTGTGGTTCCTCTACACGATTTTCCAGAACTACGGCGTGGCGATTATTCTGTTTACGATCATTGTCAAGGCGCTGATGTTCCCTTTCTCGATCAAGTCGCAGAAAAGCATGGCGGCGCAGTCGCGCATGGCGGCCAAGCAGAAGGAGCTGCAGGCGCGCTACGGCAGCGATAAGATGAAATACAACGAGGAGCTGCAGAAGCTGTATGAGAAGGAGGGCGTCAACCCCGGCGGCGGATGCCTGACAACGCTGCTCCCGCTGCCGATCATGCTCGGCATTTACTACTCCGTTATCTACCCGCTTTCGAATACGCTGCACGTCGCGAGCGATTCGATTGCGAAGGCGACCGAATTCGTCACGCGCATCCCCGGCATCTCGAGCACGAGCCAGTATGTCGAGCTTGAGATCGTCAAGAACTTCTCCGCGCTGAAGGAATACCTGACGATGTTCTCGCCGGAGGATATGGCGAAGATCGAGTCGTTCAGCCACGGCTTTAAGTTTGCGGGTCTCGACCTGCTCGCCTCGCCGAATGCCTCTTCCTTTGCGTCGATGATGTGGATCATCCCGGTGCTGGCGCTCATCACGTACTGGGGCCAGACCTTCATCATGCAGAAGCTGCAGCCGCAGCAGCAGGCCTCGGGCGGCGGCTGCATGAAGGTGATGCTGTACGGCATGCCGCTGCTCTCCGCGTACTGGGCGTTCATCATGCCCGGCGCCGTCGGCTTCTATTGGATCGCTTCCGCGCTCGTCGGCTTTGCGCAGTCCATCATCCAGCACAAGTATTATTCGGCGGAGCAGGTTTCCGCGCATTCCGAGGCGAGCCGCTACGTGACGCTGCTCGCAGCCGAGCAGAAGATCAGCCCGCTGCCGGCGAACATTCAAAAGCAGATTGCCGATAAGATCGAGGCGAAAAATCAGGCGCAGGCCAGCCGGCAGGCGAACCAGCAGAGTAAAAAATCCGGCGGCAAAAAGTCCGGCGGGCAGAAAAATAAGGGCTCTGCTTCCGATTATATGGGAAGCAGGAAATAATCAGCCGACTATCCCACCTCCTTTCACTCCGAAACGGGATAAACGATAGCTTGTATTGAAAATCGAAAGGATGTAAAAAGCAATGGTAAAAGAAGCAATTGCAACGGGCGCAACGGTTGAAGAGGCGCATGCCAACGCGTGCGCGCAGCTCGGCGTGGACACGACAGAGGCGGAATTTGAAATTCTCGAGCTGCCGGAGAAAAAGCGCTTTGGCCTGTTCGGCGGCAGCCCCGCGAAGGTGCGCGCGTTTATCCGCGAGACGCCGGCCGATGCGGCGGCAGCGTACCTGCGTTCCATTCTCAGCGGTATGGGGCTGACGGACATCGAGGTCGAGATCAACGAGGTCGAGGCCGGCGCGGAGCTGGTTCTGACCGGCGAGGATATCGGCTTTATCATCGGCCACCGCGGCGAGACGCTCGACGCGCTCCAGTACCTCTCCTCCCTCGTGGCGAACCACGTGGACGAGTCGTACTACCGCGTGACGCTGGACGTCGGCAACTACCGCGAAAAGCGCAAGGAGACGCTCGAAAACCTCGGCAAGAAGATGGCGGCCCGCGCCGTAAAAACCGGGCGCAACGCGTCGCTCGAGCCGATGAACCCGTATGAGCGCCGCATCATCCACACGGCCGTGCAGACCGTGGAGGGCGCGAAATCCTGGAGCGAGGGCGAGGACCTCGCCCGCCATGTCGTGATCGGCCCCGAGGGCGGCGAGCGCTTCCAGAAGCGCGACAACCGCCGCGACGGAAACCGGGGCGGCAAGCCGGGCTACAACAGGGACAACCGCGGCGGCAGACCGCCCCGCAGGGACAGCCGCTCCGCACGCCCGGCGCCCGCACAGACGGCGGCGCCCCGCGTGCTGGACGACGTAACAACGCCATACGGCAAAATCGAAAAGAAGTGAGTTTTCGGAAGAGCCTCCGCGTGAGGTTCTTCTTTTTTGCCGAAATCGGGGGTGGCGAAACGGTGCGGCGCGTGCTATAATCAGAAAATAAAGGGGGCTGACGGCGCATGAAAAGGCTTAAACGCGTGCTGGAAATCGGGATCGGCGCGCTGGCCGGTGCATATATCGGCCTTGCGTTCGGCGATATACAGTCTTATTTTCGTTTCCGAGCGCTTTATGCGGCGGACTCCGCGCCTTGGTATACGGGGCTTTTGGTGCGCACGCTGTTCATGCTTCTGATCGCCGTGCTTTGGGCGGCGGCTTATATCGCTGTGCGCCGCCGCGCCGGAAAACAGAAGCGGAAGGGCTGCGATTGACGCGGGCTTCCGCAGGGGATACAGGCCGGTGATACAGGACCGAGAGGCGCGCGGGCAAAGTTCAACGGTTGGGCGGGGCCTCCGTGGGACGGTCTCTGGAGACGGAAATTTTCACGCGGCCGGCCGTAGCTTCTATGCCCTTGTGCGGCTGATATGGCTCGTTCCCCGAAGAAAATAAATTTATATTTTATATAAGAGGTAAAGAAATGAAAACGATCGCAGCAATTTCTACGGCGGCCGCGCCGGGCGGCATCGGGATTATCCGGATCTCCGGCCCCGAAGCGCGCGCGGTCGGCGACCGGGTATTCCGGGCCGCATCCGGCGAGAGCCTCATGCAGGCGGCCGGGTATACGTGCTGCTTTGGCTATGTAATAGATGAAAGCGGCGCGCGGCTGGACGAATGTATTGCGACGGTTTTCGCCTCGCCGAAGAGCTTCACCGGCGAGGACGTCGTCGAGCTCTCCTGCCACGGCGGCCTTTTCATTCTGAAAACGGCTTTGCAGGCGGTGCTTGCGGCGGGGGCTTCTCCGGCGGCGCCCGGAGAATTTACGCGACGGGCGTTTTTGAACGGCAAGATGGATCTCGCGCAGGCGGAGGCCGTGATGGAGCTGATCTCCGCGCAGGGCCGCGAGGCAATGAAAGCCGCGCAGGCTGGGCACGGAGGCGCGCTTTCCCGGCGGATCGCGGCGATTCGCGCCGATTTGACCGATGTCGGCGCGCACCTCGCGGCGTGGGCGGACTATCCGGACGACGATATTCCACAGGTAGACGAGAAAATGTTGAAAGAAAGGCTGGCCGCCGGGCGGGAGGCGCTGGAAGCGCTTGTCGTCAGCTTTGACGGCGGCCGCGTTCTGCGCGAGGGCGTCGTGACTGTAATTGCCGGCAAGCCGAATGCCGGGAAATCGACGCTGATGAATTTGCTCGCGGGCTGCGAGCGCTCGATCGTGACCGA
This sequence comes from uncultured Oscillospiraceae bacterium, assembly GCA_900549945.1. Taxonomy (GTDB): domain Bacteria; phylum Bacillota; class Clostridia; order Oscillospirales; family Acutalibacteraceae; genus Hominenteromicrobium. The sequence continues at coordinate 7,981 of URQJ01000007.1, read as the reverse complement.
TCTCGCGGGCACGACGCGCGACGTCGTGGAGGAAACGGTCCTGCTCGGCGAAATCCCGCTGCGCCTCGCGGATACGGCCGGCATCCGGGAAACGGAGGACCGCGTCGAAAGGATTGGCGTGCAGATCGCGCTGGAGCGCGTCAAAACGGCGCAGTTTGTGCTCGCGGTGTTTGACGCGAGCGAAGCGCTGAACGACGACGACCGCGCGATGATGGAGGCGATCGGCGACACGCCATGCGTGGCGGTCGTCAATAAATCCGATCTGCCCGCCGCCATCGATATGGCGGAGATTGAGGCGCGCTTCCCGGCGGTCGTGACGGTTTCCGCGCTTTCTGGCGACGGCCTCTCCGCGCTGGCACAAGCTGCGGCCGAGGTGCTTCAGACGGCGGCGCTGAACCCGAACGACGGCATCCTCTATACGGAGCGCCAGCGCGCGGATGCGAAAGCGGCGCTCGCCTGCATTGAGGAGGCGGAAAACGCCCTGCGCCTCGGCATGACATGGGACGCCGTGACCGTTTCGCTTGAGGGTGCTGTCGCGGCGCTGAACGAGCTGACCGGCGAGCGCGTCTCCGATGCGGTCGTCGACCGCGTGTTTGAAAAATTCTGCGTCGGAAAATGAGATGCGGAACCCATTCGATTACTTGAAAAAATCTAAGGAAAACAACTATGATTTATGATGCTGGAAAATTGGATATTGCCGTGATCGGCGCGGGGCACGCGGGCATTGAGGCCGCGCTCGCGGCGGCGCGGCTCGGGTGCCGTACGGCGGTATTTACGATCAACATGGACGCGGTGGGCAACTGCCCCTGCAACCCGAGCATCGGCGGCACGGCGAAGGGCCATCTTGTGCGGGAGATCGACGCGCTCGGCGGCGAAATGGGCAAGACGGCGGACGCATGCACGCTGCAGAGCCGCATGCTGAACCTCGGCAAGGGGCCGGCTGTACACTCCCTGCGCGCGCAGATCGACCGGAACCAATACGCCCGCGTGATGAAGCACAAGCTGGAGCTCTGCCCGAACCTAGAGATGAAGCAGGCCGAGGTGGTCGATTTGCAGCGCACGGCGGACCACTGGATTTTGACGACCCAGCTTGGCGCACAGTATGCCTGCAAGGCGGTGATCCTCGCGACGGGCACCTTCCTTGGCGGGCGCATTTTCGTCGGCGACGTCTCCTATGCGGGCGGGCCGGACGGCATGTTCCCGGCGACGGCGCTCTCGGAAGCGCTGAAAAAACTCGGCATCGCCCTGCGGCGCTTCAAGACGGGGACGCCGGCGCGCGTTCTGCGCTCTTCGATCGACTTTTCGGCGCTGGAGGTGCAGAACGGCGACGAGCCGGTTACGCCGTTTTCGTTTGATACGGAAACCCCGCCCCAAAACAAGGCGGTGTGTCATGTGAGCTGGACGAACGCGCAGACGAAGGCGGTGATTTTGGAGAACATCCACCGTTCGCCCTTGTACGGCGGCATGATCGAGGGCGTCGGCCCGCGCTACTGCCCGAGTATAGAGGACAAGATCGTGCGCTTTGCGGAAAAGCCGCGCCACCAGCTCTTTATTGAGCCTTGCGGCGCGGATACGGAGGAAATGTATTTGCAGGGCATGAGCTCTTCTCTGCCCGAGGACGTGCAGATCGCCTTTTACCGGACGATTCAGGGGCTCGAGCACGTGCAGATCATGCGCAGCGCCTACGCGATCGAGTACGATTGCTGCGATCCGCTGCAGCTGACCTCCACGCTCGAATTCCGCGAGCTGCCGGGGCTCTACGGCGCCGGGCAGTTCAACGGCAGTTCCGGCTACGAGGAGGCGGCCGCGCAGGGCTTTGTCGCAGGTGTGAATGCCGCGCTAAAAATCCTCGGGCGCGCGCCGCTGCTGCTCGACCGCGCGAGCTCGTACATCGGCACGCTGATCGACGATCTGATCACAAAGGGCGTGACCGACCCCTACCGCATGATGACCTCGCGCTCGGAATACCGCCTTGTACTCCGGCAGGACAACGCTGATGAGCGGCTGACCCCGATCGGGCGCTCGCTTGGACTGATTTCCGACGCGCGCTGGGCGAAATTTCAGAAGAAACAGGCGCAGAAGGCGGAGGAAATGAAACGCGCGGAAAAGACCGTGCTTTCGCCGACGCAGGCGCTGAACGATATTCTTGTTTCACGTGAAACATCGCCGGTTTCGACCGGTGTGCGGCTTTCCGAGCTGCTGCGCCGCCCGCAGATTTCGTATGCGGATCTGCGCCCCGTAGATGAAACGCGGCCGGATTACCCGCGCGAAATATTTGAAAGCGTGGAAACCGCGCTTAAATATGAGGGGTACATCAAGCGGCAGATGCAGGATATTACAGAAATGCGCCGCCTCGAAAAGCGGCTTCTGCCCCGCGGCATCGATTACGATTCCATAGCCGGCCTGCGCCTCGAGGCGCGCGAAAAGCTCAGCCGTGTGCGGCCGGAAAATATCGGGCAGGCTGGGCGCATCTCCGGCGTATCGCCGGCGGATATTTCGGTGCTTCTGATTTGGCTTTCCGCCGGGAATGAGGCGCAGCAGCGCCGAACGGAATTGGAGAGCACGGCGGACACGCAATAAAAAAGAAAACGGAGGGCATCCGTATGGATATACGAAACGAATTGATTCAAAAGGCAAAGGAAATCGGCGTGAAGGTTTCCCCCCAGCAGGCGGAGCAGTTTCAGATCTACCTCGACCTCCTGCTCGAGCGGAACGAGGTCGTCAACCTGACGGCGATCACCGACCCGCATGAGGCGGTCGTCAAGCATTTTGTGGACAGCCTGACGCTTTTAAAGGCGGTGGAGATCAAAAAAGGCGCGAAGCTCGTGGACGTGGGCACCGGTGCGGGCTTTCCGGGCCTGCCGGTCAAAATCATGCGGCCGGACATCGAGCTGACGCTTCTCGATTCGCTCAATAAGCGCCTTATATTTCTGAAAGACGTCTGCGCCGCGATCGGCGTTGAGGCGAATTGCATCCACAAGCGTGCGGAGGAAGCCGGGCGCGACGTGAAGCTGCGCGAGAGCTTCGACATTGCGACGGCGCGCGCGGTCGCCAATATGAACACGCTAGCGGAATACTGTATCCCGCTCATCAAGATGAAGGGTATTTTTGCGGCGATGAAAGGCCCGGGGCTCGAGGAGGAAATGGTGCTCGCCAAGCGTGCGGTGTCCGCGCTCGGCTGCAAGGTCGTAAAGACAGCGCCGTTTACGCTGCCGGATGCGGAGCACAGCGAGCGAAATATCGCCGTCATGCAGAAAACGGCGTTTACACCGAAGGTCTATCCGCGCCACGGCGGGACGATCACCAAAAAGCCGCTGTTCCTCGAAAAGCCGGATACGCAGTAAAGCAGCCGTGCGGAGCAGCGAATTTTAGATGTTTGGAATATAGCAAGGCGAAAATACCATACGCAGCGGATATATTTGCGCTTTGCAAGTATTTGCAATTTGCATGTATTTGCAATTATCTGGTACAAATAAAAATTTTGCAGGAGGTCGTGTCCTTTGCCGATAAAGGGCGAAATATATATGAATATACGGTATCGAAAGGCGAAAATTGACGATATTCCGAAGCTGAACCCACTTTTGAGCCAGCTTTCGGAGACGATGGCGGACCCCGCCGAGATGGCGCGGAAAATGGAAAAGCTCGACCGCAACGAGGACTGCTTTCTGCTTGTGGCGGAGGACACGGAAAGCGGGGCGCTCTGCGGCTCTCTGCTCGGCGTGGCGTTTGAGGACATCTGCGATACCTGCAGGCCGATTCTGCTCGTCGAGAACGTCGTAACCGACAAGGCATACCGCGGCTGCGGCATCGGGCGCGGCATGTTTGAATTTATTGAAAACTGGGGCAGAGAAAAGGAATGCCACTACTGTATTTTGGTCTCCGGCATGAACCGCACAGGCGCGCACAAGTTCTACGATGCGATCGGTTACAGCGAGGTCAAAGGCTTTAAGAAATACCTGTAAAAGGATTATTAGGGGCAATGAGCTCAAAAAAGGAGGTTTCCGGTGTGGAAGCCTCCTTTTTCCTGCAATTTATGCGGATTGGCGGCACGCGGGCTATCGTGCGCCGCGGCGCAGTCAGAGCGATTTGATCATCAGGATTTCATCGGCGTAGCTGCCGTCTGGGTATTTCATTGCGTGCGGAAGCAGGCCGTAGGCCTGAAAGCCCAGCCGTTCATACAGCTGCTGTGCGCGGCCGTTGCCGCGAACGACGCTCAGCTCCATCTGCTCGTAGCCAATACGCTTTGCCGCTTCAATAAGCGTTTCGAGCGCATACCGCCCGATGCCAAGTCCGCAGTAGGCCTGATACAGCGCGATCGCCACGCCGCAGCGGTGGCGGCTGCGTGCGGCGCTCCCTTCAGGAGACAGGCGGCAGCTTCCGGCGAGCGTCCCGTCTACCCGGATTGTCAGCATCAGCCCGCGCGGCTGGTCGAGGCACGATTGCAGGAAGGCGCGTTCCTCATCGGTGCTCGGCACATCGTCCTGCGGCCCGCGCAGCAGGAACGGTGTTTCGGCGGAGGTGGCGGTCAGATAAGCGCGCATCTCCTCGGCATCTGCGGGCACAGCGCTGCGCAGCATGCAGGTCCGCCCGTCCCGCAGCACGGCTTTTTTCTCCGGAAAAATCATTGGTACGCACCCCTTTTGCGGCTTGTTACGGTCATTATACCATGGAAAAGATCAAAAGCAAGAAAAATTTTTTGTGTGACACATTCCGGCAAAATCTGTACGCGGCGTGTGGTATTCTAAGTGCACAGGGCAGGACAAGCCCTGCGGTGTCATCGGCAAGGGGGGACGCGGATTGGTTTTCAGTGAAAGGAAAAAGCTCGTGGAGCTGGCTCCGGACAGGATTGTGCCCAACCCCAACCAGCCGCGCAAGGATTTTCCGAAGGCGGAGCTCGAGCAGCTCGCCGAAAGCATCCGGCAGAACGGGCTTTTGCAGCCGATCGTCGTCCGGCGAGACCGGGACGGCTACGTGCTCGTGGCCGGTGAGCGGCGCTGGCGTGCATCCAAAATGGCGGGGCTCAGAACGATTCCGGCCATCGTGCAGGATTACAGCGCAAAAGACGGCGCGGTGCTCGCTCTGATCGAGAACATGCAGCGCAGTGATTTGAATTTTTTTGAAGAGGCCGCGGCAATTTATGAATTGATGCGCGACCGGTCGATGACACAGGAGGAGACGGCGAGGCGGCTCGGCATGAGCCAGCCCGCCCTTGCAAACAAGGTCCGGCTTCTGCGCCTTTCGGGCGAGGAGCAGCGGATTATTTTGGAAAACCGGCTCACGGAGCGCCACGCCCGCGCGCTTCTGCGCGTGGAAGACCCAATCCGCCGCGTGCAGGCGCTGAAAGCAATCGTGGAGCGCAAACTCAACGTCGCACAGACTGAGGCGCTGATCAAGGATCTGCTCGAGCGGGAGGAACCGGCGAAAAAGCCGAAGCGTACTTTTATCGCGAAGGACGTCCGGCTGTTCATCAACACGATCGACCATGCGGTCAAGGCGATGAAAAGCGCCGGCATCCGAGCCGTTTCCCAGAAGCGGGAGACCGACGACTATTTTGAGTGCGTCGTACGCATCCCGAAATCAAATTCAAGTACGAGGTAAACCCATTCCCTTATTCATTTCCCACAACGCAGGAGGACTGTCGGCAAAACCGGCGGTCCTTTTGCGTTGTTTCACGTGAAACATTGCCGAATCGCCAAAAACCTTGAATTTGCACTTTATTCCGCGTGGGAATTGTGATACAATAAATTATACATGCGACCCGAAGGGAGCGCAGCCAAGGAAAAGGGAAAGGAGCACGGCCAATTATGAGCAAAGTGATCGCCGTTGCAAATCAGAAGGGCGGCGTGGGCAAGACGACGAGCGCGGTAAATATTGCCGCATGCCTCGGCGCAAAGGGAAAAAATACGCTGCTTGTGGATATCGACCCGCAGGGCAATTCGACGAGCGGCGTGGGCTTTGACCGGCGCAGCCTCGAGACGACCTCCTACGATATTTTGATCAACGGCGCGAAAGGGCAGGACGCCGTGCTGAAAACCGCATTTGATAGGCTGTCGGTCATTCCGTCCTCGGCGGATCTCGCCGCGGCGGAGATCGAGCTCGCGGATATTCCAGCGCGCGAGGCCGTGCTGAAAACCGCGCTGGCGCCGATGCGCGCCGCGTACGATTTTATCATTATCGACTGCCCGCCGTCGCTCGGCCTGATTACGACGAACGCGCTGAACGCCGCGGACTCCGTCCTAATCCCCGTGCAGTGCGAATATTATGCGCTTGAGGGGCTTTCCCAGCTGATGAACACCGTGCAGGCCGTGAAACGGCGCTACAACGACCGGCTGGAGCTCGAAGGCGTTCTGCTCACAATGTACGACGGCCGGCTCAACCTGACGCAGCAGGTCGTGACGGAAATCAAGAAGTATTTCCCGCGCAAGGTGTTTTCCACGGTGATTCCCCGCACCGTGCGCCTTTCCGAGGCGCCGAGCTACGGCCAGCCGATCCTCTATTACGACCGGAGCAATAAGGGCAGCTTGGCCTACGGCGCGCTGACGGATGAAATTTTAAAGAAAAACCGATGATTGAAGGAGGATAAATTTCAGATATGGCGAAAAAAGGCGGCCTCGGCAAGGGGCTTGACGCGATTTTTCACGATAACGTGCGCGCGGACGACGGCAGCGCGGTAGAGCTGAATATCAACGAGCTGGAGCCGAACCGGAACCAGCCGCGCAAGGGATTCAGCGACGAAGCGATGCGCGAGCTCGCGGATTCCATCGCCCAGCACGGCGTTCTGCAGCCGCTTCTCGTGCGCCCGATGCTCTCGGGCGGGTATCAGATCGTCGCGGGGGAGCGGCGGTGGCGCGCCTCGCGCATGGCGGGGCTTATGACCGTGCCCGCGCTGATCCGCGAACTGACGGACAGCGAGGTCATGCAGATCGCGCTGATCGAAAATTTGCAGCGCGAGGACTTAAAACCGCTTGAGGAGGCACAGGGCTATCAGGCTTTGATGGATGAATTCAGCTTCACGCAGGATGAAATCTCAAAAACCGTGGGCAAATCCCGCCCGGCGGTGACAAACGCGCTGCGGCTTTTAAATCTGCCGGATGTGCTGCGCTCAATGCTCGCCAACGGCGACCTCACGGCCGGCCACGCCCGCACGCTCTTGAGCTTTAAGGATGAGGCGGCGATGCTCGCGGCGGCAAAGCGCACGGTGGCGGAGGGGCTTTCCGTGCGCGAGCTCGAAAAAATGGCCAAACGGGCCAATGCGGAAAAGCCCGAGACGACGCGTCCCGCGCGCCGCATCCGCTACTACGACGAGGCGGAGCTCGCTTTGCGCGATACGCTGAACCGCGTTGTGCATGTCGGCGGCACAAAGAAAAAGGGCGTACTGTCCATTGAATTCTACGGCGAGGAGGATTTAAAAAGCCTGCTCTCCGATTTAAAGCTGGAGGACTAAAAGCGATTGGGGTGTGTTTGTTAGGGGGAATGCGGATAAATGATCCATTGCAGCAATTTGACGAAGGACTACAAGTCCTTCAAAAAGACCGGCTGGCTGAAGCTGCGGCGGTCGAAATCGGCGGAGGTGTTCCGCGCGGTCGACAACATCACGTTTGACATCGGCGCCGGGGAGGTCGTCGGCTACATCGGGCCGAACGGCGCGGGCAAGTCGACGACGATCAAGATGATGTGCGGCATCCTGACGCCGACGTCCGGAGAGCTGACCGTCAACGGGCTTGTGCCCTACAAAAACCGGCAGAAAAACGCGCGGCAGATCGGCGTGATCTTCGGGCAGAAATCCCAGCTCTGGTGGGATCTGCCGATCACGTCTTCGCTGAAGCTGTACCAGAAAATGTATGAGATACCGGACGACGTCTACCACGAGCGGTATATGCAGCTTTGTGACATGCTCGAGCTGGACGAGTTCGCCGACCGGCCGGTGCGGACGCTTTCGCTCGGCCAGCGCATGCGCGGCGAGCTGGCGGCCGCCGTCCTG
>URQJ01000006.1 GCA_900549945.1 uncultured Oscillospiraceae bacterium | reverse complement strand
GGCGACCACCGAGATCTACACTCTTTCCCTACACGACGCTCTTCCGATCTAGATCGCCGGTGATGATCTCCGTTGCATCGTGGAAAAGCCCGAGCACCGCGGCGCGCTCGGCATCACACGGCAGGCCGAAGCGCCGCGTGCGCAGCAGCGCCAGCGCGTGGGCGATGACCGCCACGTCGAGCGAATGCTCCGCGATATTCTCGCTCTGGGTGCTGCGCATCAGCCCCCACCGGTTGATGTATTTCATGCGCGAAAGCATGGCAAAAAACTGTTCCATCCGCCTGCCCGTCCTTTCCTCGTTCCCTTTTATTGTAGCCGACGCGCCCGAACTTTTCAATAAAAATTCCTTAAAAAACAAAAATTGGCTTTAATCCCTACAGCGATTGTGCTATAATTTTATAGAATACTCAGAAAACAGGAGGACAAGCTCTTGGATACCTCTAAAGCTCACGCCGGCGAGCGGCTTCGCAGCCGGGTGCGCGGCAATTACTTTCTCTACGCCTTCTTGTTCGGCTTAGCGCTCGCCTTCGTGATTTTTCTGCCTTTCATGCTGGTGGACGGCGGGCGCTTCCTCTTTTACGGCGACTTCAACGTGCAGCAGGTGCCGTTTTACCGGCTGGCGCACGACGCGGTGCGCTCGGGCAATATCGGCTGGAGCCACCTGACCGACCTCGGCGCGAACTTCATCGGCTCGTATTCGTTTTACCTGCTCGGCAGCCCATTTTTCTGGCTCACGATCCCGTTCCCCGGCGAGTGGCTGCAATTTCTCATGGGCCCGCTCTTCATGCTGAAATTCGCCTCGGCGGCGCTGACGGGCTACGTATACCTTCACCGCTACGCGCGCAGCCCGAGCACGGCGCTGCTCGCTTCGCTGCTGTACGCGTTTTCGGGCTTTTCGGTCTACAACATCTTTTTCAACCACTTCCACGAGGCGATCATCTTCTTCCCGCTGCTGCTCGCCGCGCTGGACGAATACATGTATGCGCACCGCCGCGGCATCTTTGCGCTCGCGGTCGCCGCATGCTGCATTGTAAACTATTATTTCTTCGTCGGCATGGTGTGCTTCACGGTTATCTATTTCTTTGTCCGCCTGCTCTCCGGAAGCTGGAAAATCAGCCCGCAGAATTTCCTGCTGCTCGCGCTCGAGGCCGTGCTCGGCCTCGGCATCTCCTGCATCCTGCTCGTGCCGAGCGTTTTGTGCATCATGCAGAACTACCGCGTTTCAAACCCGATCAGCGGGTGGAACGCGCTGCTCTACGACAAAAACCAGCGGTATGTGCACATCCTGCAATCGCTCTTTTTCCCGCCGGATCTGCCCGCGCGCCCGAACTTCACGCCGGATTCCGGCTCGAAATGGGCCTCGCTCGGCGCGTGGCTGCCGATGTTCAGCATGACGGGCGTGATCGGCTGGCTGCAGATGCGCCGCCGCCACTGGCTGAAAAAAATGCTCTGGATCCTGTTCGTCATGGCGCTTGTCCCGGGTCTCAACGCGGCTTTCCAGCTTCTGAACGCCTCGTACTACGCCCGCTGGTTCTACATGCTGACGCTGATGATGGCAGCCGCCACGATGATGGCGCTCGAGAACCCATGCGTCGACTGGAAGCGCTCGATCAAGTGGACAACGGTGATCACGGCCGTGACGGCCCTTGTGATTGGCCTGATGCCGACGCTCATCAAGGAGGACGGCGAGATCGTCTCCGTCACCTACGGCCTCGAGAAATACCCGACGCGCTTCTGGTGCTACGTGGCGATCGCGCTGATCTGCCTGACGCTCACGGCGTTTCTGCTCACCTTCTACGTGCGCGGCTCGAAAAAATTCTTCCGCGCCTCCTTCGTCTGCCTGAGCGCCGTAATCACGCTGTATTCGATCTACTTCATCGCGCTCGGCAAAACGCAGTCCGACTACACCTACAACCACATCATCCCCTACGCGCTCAACGGCGGCGAGGACGTCTCGATCGAGGATCTGCGCGACGACCGCGTGCGCGTGGATTTCTACGAAAGCCTCGACAACTCCGCGATGTTCTGGCAGGTGCAGTCGATTCAGGCGTTCCACAGCATCGTGCCCGGTTCGCTGATGGAGTTTTACGATTCGATCGGCGTGCAGCGCGACGTGGCCTCGCGCCCCGATACGGCGCACTACGGCCTTAGGGCGCTGACAAGCGTGAAGTACCTCTTCGACTGCGACCACGACGACAAGTATTTCGCCGGCGAGGATTACGCCTCGCCCTCGATGACCGGCTGGATGTACTACGGCAACGCGAACGGCTTCGACATCTGGGAAAACGAGAACTACATCCCGATGGGCTTCGCCTACGACAGCTACGTGACTGAGGAAACGTATGAGGCGGCGGCTGAAAACCAACGCGAGCTTTTGATGCTCAAGGGCCTTGTGCTGACCCGGCGGCAGGCCGAAAAATGGAGCGACATGCTCACGGAGCTGACAGCCGACCAGATCCTTTACACGACGGCCGCCTATGAGGCGGACTGTGCAAACCGCGCCGCGATGGCCTGCGACACTTTCCAGTACACGAACACCGGCTTCACGGCGACGATCTCGACCGAAAAGGACGTGCCTGTCTTTTTCAGCATCCCGTATGAATCGGGCTGGACCGCCTATGTCAACGGCGAAAAGGCCGACATCGAAAGGGTAAACGTCGGCTTCATGGCAATTCGCGTCAACGCCGGCACAAATGTGGAAATCGAGTTTGTCTACGAGACGCCCGGCCTGCTGCTCGGCGGCCTGATCACGTTGCTGTGCATTGCCCTGCTTGTGCTCTATCTGCTGTGCATGCGCGCGGTCGAAAAGTACCGCCGCCGGATGGTCATCCTCGCGCACAACATGGTCGTGCGCCCGCTTTCGCACTACGCAAAGAAACACAACACCAGCTTTACAAACCATACGCTGATCCGCCTGAAGCCGCGCCTGAAAGCGGACCGGGCACTGGAAAAAAAGGAGGGCTTTACAAATGACGACTGAGCGCACCGCACCGGTACTTTATCTGGTGATTCCCTGCTATAACGAGGAGGCCGTCCTCCCCGAAACCACCAAACGGCTGACCGAAAAGCTGCACACGATGATCCGTACCGGGCTGATCGACCGCGAAAGCCGCATCCTCTACGTGGACGACGGCAGCCGCGATCAGACATGGTCCCTCATCTCCGAATACAGCGCCGCGATCCCCTATGTGGACGGCGTGAAGCTCGCGCACAACCGCGGCCACCAGAACGCGCTGCTTGCCGGGCTGATGACCGCCGCGCCGCTGTGCGACTGCGCGATCAGCATGGACGCCGATTTGCAGGACGATACCGACGCCGTCGACCGCTTCGTGGAAAAATACATGGAGGGCTGCGACGTCGTCTACGGCGTGCGCAACAAGCGCGACAAGGACACGTTTTTCAAGCGCTCGACCGCCGAGGGCTACTACAAATTCCTGCGGCTGCTCGGCGTGGACATCGTGTTCAACCACGCAGACTACCGCCTAATGAGCCGCCGCGCGCTCGAGGGCCTCGCGGAATATAAGGAGGTCAACCTCTTTCTGCGCGGCATCGTGCCGCTGATCGGCTTTAAAAGCGACTACGTCTATTACGACCGCGGCGAGCGCTTTGCGGGCGAATCAAAATACCCGCTGAAAAAGATGATCGCGCTCGCGCTCGACGGCATCACCTCGTTCAGCGTCAAGCCCCTGAAGCTGATCTCGAACCTCGGCATCCTGATTTCTGTTCTGAGCGTTTTCGGCCTTCTGTACGCGCTGATCTCGCACCTGCTCGGCGTGACGGTCGCAGGCTGGACGGCGATCGTCGCCTCGATCTGGCTGCTCGGCGGCCTGCAGATGCTGTGCCTCGGCGTGGTCGGCACCTACATCGGCAAGATTTACAGCGAGGTCAAGCAGCGGCCGCGCTACTTGATCGAGACGCACCTGAAAGAGAAAGCGCCCGCAGAACCGGAAAAAAGCGAATAAACACGACTTTCAGGGCGGCCTACAGCAGGCCGCCCTTTTTTTCGCAAATTTTTTTCGATTTTTTTTGCAAAACCCTTGACTTTTCCCCAAAAAGAGCCTATAATAACTAAGCTGTTAAAAAACAGATGCGCTTGTAGCTCAGCTGGATAGAGTGACTGGCTACGAACCAGTAGGTCAGGGGTTCGAGTCCCTTCAAGCGCGCCACAGAAAACCCGCAGAAACATTGAGTTTTTGCGGGTTCTTTCTTTTTCTGTCTGCCTTTTATCTGTGTTCCGTAACACATAAAATAACACACTTTTCATTTTGCGCCGGTTTTTCCGGCGCTTTTTTCTTTTATGAGCGCATCGACCAGCGCGAGAATTTCGGCGGCGGTTTCTTCGTCCACGGCGCTGCGCAGCTTGTCCTTGAGCCGCTGCATCGTATCGCCGCTTTCCTCCGCTTTCTCCGGCGCGGTCAGGCGGTCGAAGATCTCCGTCACCTTGCGGGCTGTGGCTGTGTCCTCACCGCTCAGCTCGTGGCCATAGGTGCCGAACGTGTCCATATTCCGGGAATGGCCCACAAGCGGCTTGATCTCCCCCTCCGGCAGCGCCTTGGCGATGCTCACGAAAGTATGTCGCAGCTCATAAAGGCTTACCGGCGTGATGCCGTTGTGCGTGCAATAGGCTTTCCAGTGAGTGTAATAGACGGAATGTGACGGAAGCGGGAAAACATATTCGCCGGGGTTCCCCTGCTCCCTCTGCTTTTGCAGGGCTTCGGCGGCCTGATCGGAAAGCACGAAGCTGCGCACCGCGTTTTCGTTCTTACCGTGCGTTTCCTCGCCGTGAATGTTGATCGCCCAGCGGACGTGCACCACATTGCCGGCTATGTCCTCCCATTTCAGCCCGCGCAGCTCGCCCGGGCGCAGGCCGGTCAGGACCGCGAACCGGTAGCAATAAATATAGGGGTCCTCCATCGGCTTCCCGTTGAACGTCGTTTCCGTGGAGGAAAACAGCGTCGCCAGCTCTGCCGGCTGCAACACGCGCTTGCCTTTGTTCCGGGCGCTCGCCGATATTTCCACATCGTCCGGCCGGTAATCGGTGTATCTGTTCTTCCGGCACCATTTTAGGAATTTGGAGAGGATCCCCTTGCAGTTCTGCACGGACTTGCGGGAAAGCTCCTTGGAAACCATGAGATCGAGGAGCTTCTGCACATCGTTGTCGCAGATGTTCGCGATCTTCACACGCCCGAGGTGCGGCGCGATCCACACGCGCCTGTAATAGTCGATCTGCTTCGCCGCCGAGGAACCCGCAAGCAGCTTGTTTGCTTCCGCGAATTCGTTGAACAGCTTTTCGACGTTGGAAGCGGCGCCGATGATGTCGCTGTCCAGCCAGGCATCCGCCTTTGCGTTCGCTTCGCGCTGCCCGCTCCGGCCGGGCGTGGAGCTGTAGAAGCTGCGGCGCAGGCCGTCCTTCTGCACGTTGATCTGCCAGCGCTTGTATTTGTCGCTCCATGCCGCGGTGTTCGTCCGCTTTCCCACCAGAATACACCTCTTTTCCGATTCCTCTGCGCCCTGCGCGGGATTCTTGATATGGCCGCTCTATTTTTATTCGCGTGAACCTCCCCAAAAATTTAAGGTCTACTTCTTTCCATATCCCCACACATCGGAAAATGACGTTCGCTTATACTCTTCCGTACTTGCCATTTCCCGCACGCGTTTTACAGCTTCCCGCTGCCCTGCAATGTTCAAGGCATCCATGGCTTTATCCATATCGGCCTTGTTCTGCGCTTCCACATCTTCGACTTTTTGCATATTGCTCAGCGCGCCTTTTGGTAATCCAAGTCGCTTTTCTCTTTCCTCTGTGGTTTCGTCTGGATCAACTGCACGGGCAGGTTTTATATCAAGCAAGTAGTCTACCGTTACCCCTAGAGCCGAGGCAATTGCCCGAAGCTGATCGACACGTGGCTGACGTTTTCCAGATTCATACTGCCTAATTGAGATAACTGCCACTCCGCTGAGTTCCGCAAGCTGGGACTGAGTAAGCCCGGACGCACTGCGTATTTCTTTTATTCTCGATCCTATGTCCATACTCTCACCTCTAAATTGGATTTTAACACAAAGCTGTAAAATATTCAAGTGAATACAAAAACGCCCTTGACAAATTCAAATGAATCTCATATAATAGATTCAAACGAATACCGAGAGAGGTGAATCAAAGTGCAAATTGATCGTGTAAAACTGATTGCCGAAATGGCACGGCAACGCATGACCGTGAAGCGGCTTGCGGAGTTATCCGGCGCTTCACGTCCAACTATTACGAAAGTCCGCTCCGGGAAATTCTGTTCCGACCTTGTTGGGAAAGCGATAGCCCGCGCACTGGGTGTAGACGTTGCCGAGATCATCGAGACCGAAAAGGAGGACTAAACCATGACCCACACTCCAACGCCGCTTCCGTGCCTGGTGTTTCTGGAAGCGGGAGACGATGAACCGTTCACCACGGATGAGATCATTGCGAGCTGCGCGCAGGTGCGCCGCTCGACGGTCACAAGGCTCATCCGCAACCATCAAAAAGACCTTAAAGCATTCGGAAAGGTCGGATTTGAAATCCGAGCTTTAGAAGAATCCGCAACAGGCCAAAAGGAAAAGCTCTACCACCTGAACGAGCAGCAGGCCACCCTTTTGATTACATACCTGCGCAACACAGAGCCGGTCAAGGCCTTCAAGAGAGCCCTCGTCCGCGAATTCTACGCCATGCGCGCCGAGATTGCTCGATTCAAAGCGCTGCGCACCGAGGGCAAGCCCCAGCGGCGCAGCCTGACCGACATGATCCGGGACAACCCAAACCACAGCAAGTGGGACTACAAGCTGTATACCGATCTTGCATACAAGGCGGCGTTCGGCAAGACAGCGGCGCAGATCAAGAAGGACCGCGCGCCCGGCAGCGACCGGCGGACCCTCGATCTTCTGACCGCGGACGAGCTTGAAGCCTACCAGAAGCAGGAAGCGGCGATCGCCGGGCTGTACGCCGTGGGCATCGACTACGAGACGATGAAAGCCGTATTCCTGCGGAAAGGAAGTGCTGCGGAATGATCTGGTTGAACGAAAGGCTTGCCATCACTGCGGACAAGTATCAATACATCATCGGAACGCCGAGAGAAAGGCCGAGAAGCCGTGGAGAAGGCACGGAAACCGTAATGCTTGACCCAGCATATTGCCGGACCCTCGCGCAGGCTCTCCGCGTTGCTGTATCGCGTGAGATGAAACGCGGCGTAGAAAGCGGCGAGCTTCAAACGCTGCAAGCATTCGCCCGGCACCTCGAAAAGGTCACAGCCGATTTTGAAGCGAAGATCGCGGCGCTCAACATGTAACACGTGGCAAACGCTGCGCAGCGCTGGAGAAGGCCCCTTTTCGCGGCGGGCAAGGTAGTTTTACCCCTCGACCCAGCAAGGGCTGAAATCGCACGAAAACAGAAAGGACGGAATAACAATGGCAGCAAGAAGATGGTCGAAGCTCAAAGGCCGCATGTTTGAATGCGGTGTTACGCAGGCCGAGCTGATGGAAATAACCGGCCGCGGACAGACGTACATCTCCGCGCGCATCAATGGCTTTATGCCGTGGAGCGGCGAGGACATACAGAAGATAGGCAATCTGCTCGAGATTCCCCGCACGGATTGGGTGGAATATTTCATCGATGGGCAGGCGCCCGGGAGGGCCGTATGATTTACATACTGGCTGGCATCACCGGCATGTGCGGGCTGATTGGCCTTTGCGGGCTTCTGGAAAAGCTGTGGGACATGCTCGACCCTCCCGCGGAAGCGGCGCACAGATCGCCAGAAATCGCCAACATAAAAAAGCCGCTTCGATGCGGGAACACCGAAGCGGCAGGGTGGAACAGATTTAGGAAGCCTGTTTCCACCTCCACTATACCAGAAAGCGGAGGAAAATGCAATGCAGATATTTAAAGACTTGTCAACCGCCATCCAGATCACAAAGGAAATCCGCCGCGCGCGACGCAGCGGAACCGATGAAGTCCGGGTGCGAACCGTTCGAAGAATGCAAATCACAGATTGGGGATACTGGCCTTGGACGCTCGAGGGGAACAACCTTGATGCGCGCGATGATTCCTATCGAAAAATGAAAGCTGTATTTCTTACTTTCGACGAGGACGTCCAGCGCGCCATTGCTTCTCCCCCAGAAGACGGCAAATGGATCGACCGGCTGGCACTCTGGCGGAAGCAGCTTAAGACCACCCTGCCACACAAGGACGCGTGCTTTCTGGCACAGATTCTTGCACGTGAGTATGCCAGCACAAAGCGCCGCCGCTTAATGGCAACAAAACAGAAAGGCGGTGAGCAGGGATGAACGCTGTTTCGCATATCAGCCGGGAGGATGTCCTTGCGGAAGCAAAGCAATACTACGAAAGCATGGGCAAAGAATTTGACGCCAAATCGCGCGAAATCGTGCTGGCAATTCACGAGGCAACGGAAAGCGCGTACCGTCGAGGATATACGGACGGTATAAAGGCAGTACAAACCAACAACAAAAGCTAGGAAATCCTGCGGCGCGGAAAACGCTGCTTTCCATTAACGCAAAAGGAGCAAGAATGAGCAAAGAAAAAAGATACTGGTGGCTGAGACTGCCGGAAGATTTCTTTCAGTCCAAAGAAATCAAGTATTTGAAGCAAAAGCCAAACGGCTACAAGCTGGTGTGCATTTATCTGGGGATGATGCTCGCCAGCCTCCGAAGCGGCGGCACTCTCACTTTCGAAGGCATGGGGGATTCGCCGGAGGAAGAAATTGCCGTTATGCTGAATGAAGATGTTGAAAGCGTCTCTACCGTAACTGGATTCTTGAAGCAATACGGCTTGATGATCGAGAAAACAAGCGATCAATACTTCATCCCCTTTGTCGGCGAGAATTTGGGTTCAGAGGGTGCGAGCGCCTATCGAATGCGGGAGCTTCGAAGTCGCTCCGGTGAACATTATGACACGCCAACTACGAGCGAAAATAAACCATGTGACGAAAAAGCGTCACAAGATAGCGAGTGTACGCGCCAATCATGTGACGAAAAGCCGTCACAAAGTGACGCGGAGGCGTTACAATGTGACGAAAATAGCGTCACTTCGTTACGGAGAGACAGACCTAGATATAGACCTAGAGATAGAGAAGATATAGACCTAGACAAGACAGGGCAAAACGGCAGTCCGTCAGGCTGTATTATTCCTTCTTTTGATGAGGTCAAAGAATACTGCAAGGGGAAAAACATCAATCCCGAAAAATTCTACGATTTCAATCAGCGCCGGGATTGGATGATCGACGGAAAGCCTATTCGCAACTGGAAAAAGATTGCCGACAGTTGGGAACAGAACGAGCACAAGCCGAAACACACGCCCTCGTATGGCGATCTGCAACAGTACAGCGACGACGATCAGCCGTGGATGAAATCCGTAGATCAGTACGAAAAATACGGCGGGGATTATGTATAGGGGGAGGTCAAACAGATGACCATGAGCGAAGAAGCAAAGGCACTGCGCCGTGCATACCAGCGCGAATACAGGCGCACACACCCGGAACAAGCCGAAAAGCAGCGGGAATATACCCGGCAATGGAAGCGGCGAAACCGCGAGAAATGCCGCGAATACCAGCGGCGCTATTGGGAAAGGAAAGCGGCGCAGGAAAATTTATCCCCCGGGGGGCTGCTCAGAAAAAAGCTGAATACCTCCGGCACCGACTGCCCCCCTTCTTGAGCGATAAATTCCCAAAATGAAACGAGGAGAACCGCGCCCATGACCCCTAAAGAAGCCGAACGGCTTTTGAACAGCTTTTACGATATGCCGGAGCAGATTGCACAGCTGCGCGACGAAATCGCCACACTTTACGCCGATAGGAACGCCGCTTCCGTGCCTGCCCTGTCTGAGTATTACCGCGAGGAAATCGAGGCCAAGCAGGCGCAGCTTGAGCATATACAGCGAACATATCACACCTTGCAGCCGGTTCTTGCAAAGCTGTCCCGTTTGGATTACCGTCTTGCCGAGCTTGCCTATTTAGGCCCCAAGGATACACGGGAGCGGGAGAGCTGGCTGCGCCGCCCGACATGGTACACAATCGCTGCGGAAATGGATATGAGCGAAACGCAAGCACGGGTCCGCGCTTCCAGAATATTGAAAAAGATCACAGAAATTCCGATGCCCGAAAAATAAATTCTGGACACGGCAATGCGCGCATATCCGCAAGCCGGTGATCCGCAGATTTCGAAAGTCCTAAAAAAGCAAGCGAAACGAAACAAAAAGCAATACAAAAAAAGCGCAGGTTTCGCCCAAAAAGCGCAACCAATAAAAAAACTTGAGCGGATTTAAATATCCACATCCGAGCAAATTCACAAAGGAGAAAAAATGAACACGGCAGAATTGCCCTTCAAGAATTTAGGATCGTATGACCCGGCAAATTGTTCCGGACCGTATAACATTCCGGAGCTTTCACCCGCACTTCCAATTCTACCAGAAATTAAATTTTGGAGTTTTTCCGAGAAAAAAAGCACAAAAAGTCCAAATCATTCCGGATTACATTTTTTCTTGGATGATTACAGATTCAACGTTGTGTGGACATATCCGGACCGATATATTCACATGCTGAGAAATTTCGCAGCCGTTTGTGCTCCGGATTTCTCAATCTACACGAATATGCCCACGGCTCTGCAGATTTATAATCACTACCGGAAGCATTGGGTGGGCGCATATTGGCAAAGCCTTGGCATCAACGTAGTTCCCACGATTTCGTGGGCAGGACCGGAAAGTTTTCAATGGTGTTTCGATGGTGAGCCGCATGGCTCTGCCGTAGCGATAAGCACCATCGGAACACAAAAAAGACGAGAAAGCAAGGCTTTGTTCCTTGCAGGGTACAGAGAAATGAAAAAAAAGGTTGAATCCAGCTCAAATTCTTTGCTATGGCCATATCCCTGCAGAATTGAAGTGCGAAGTTGTCCCGATGGGATGCTTTTACGACAAATTTGAGAAAGGAGGCGGTCAATAATGGGCGGACGAGGATCCAGCGGAAAAAATGGCAGTGGAAATAAAGGTCGCAGCGGAAGCGGCGAACCGTTTTCTGTTCCAAAGATAACCAAAAACATTGCAAAAGGCCTATCCCGAGAGGATCTCGAAACATTTGCTACCGCAATTTTTGCGAATAGTGCTATGAAGTCCGGAATGTCAAGAGAGGAAGGCATCCGGCGAGCAAAGTCTTTGATGTCCGGTAATACAACCGCGCAGCTCAGAAATTATGTAATAAAAAACAGCTAAAGGAGGAACCCCAAATGAACACTTATCTGCAAAGCATGAAAAACGCATTATCCAGCTACTACGCCGCCGCAAAAGCTTATGAAGAAAAGGCTGACCGCGCAAAGCAACGCTATCAGGAAGACGTAGCTGCAAACGAAATCAAAAAGCTGGATGCAGAACTTGAAACCCAGAGGCAGGGCGCCATCGACTCCATCAATGAAGCAAAAGACAAAGCCATCGAAGCCGTCCGCAGATGGGGTGCGCTGGATGGGAATAAGATCGACGACGGAGACATGAAACTCTTGAAGTTCGACCTATCCCTTGAACAGTTTGAAGCTATGGTGGAACGCCACAAGAAAAACGGAACCATGTGCTTCATCCTGCTCCAATGCGGTGAAGCGCATAACAGAAAACATGGAGAAAACAGCGAATTCGATCGCGCAAGCCATTACGACACCAGCATTATTCCAACCGTAGAAAAAAAGATCGCTGCATATACGAGATTTGCAGAAAGTGCTGTCGATGCCGTGAAAAATATGCGCGGAATTGGTTTTGGACAAGGCGTTTCCAGCCCCATTATGATAAACATCGTCGAGACGTTCGGAGAGCCGAATCCGACCAACTACGATCTACTCGAAATGATCGGATAACTAAAGTCCGGAAGCCGTACTTATGGTTTCCGGACTTGCTTTATCCCGCTGGATGCGGTATAATCACCGCAGGACACGTGGAGGAATTACGCCATGAACATGATCTATGTACCCGATAAAGAAACCGTGACCGCCCGCTTCGGCACCAGCGAAATGTTTATTCTCGCAATCACCTACGACGAGGAAACCGCTGCGATCGCGCCGATTGACGAAGCCCCGGAGCACTACATTCTGCTCAATAAAGCCGGTATCGGCGAAATCAACCTCGACCGGTGCTTTCGCGTCGTATTCGACGACAAGGCCGCCGAGTGGACGTTCGTCTGCCCCTCCGATTACGCGCATATCGCCGACAAGCAAAAGCGGATCGCCCAGTTCTACAAGGACGGATTCCGCACGATCTCGCATGTGCTCTCCGACCTAGGCTATATGATCGATCTCACGATTCCGCGCCGCTACCGTCGGCACTTCGACATAATGAGCGGCAACATTCCGGAATAAACAAAAGGCCAAGGGAACGCCGCTTCCCCCGGCTTTTTATAACACACTTTGTAACACACTTTCCATCTCCTGCCGCCCGATGCGATTATCGCGCAGGCGGTAGAATACCCGCGTAGAATCTAGCTTTTTCCGCTCTGCCTTTGGCTGTGTTTGGGCAGAAAAATCACTGTTTCCTGGCTACGAACCAGTAGGTCAGGGGTTCGAGTCCCTTCAAGCGCGCCAAGTTAAAGCTGCATTTTAGCCTTGTTTATAAGGTTGAAATGCAGCTTTTCTTTTAACAATCCTCTTATTATCTGAAGAAACTATATGCAACCAGCATAATGAATAGGCAGAGGAGACGTCATGATTTTTACCTTTGATGCAAAAGGCTATCTTTTATATCCTGTTATGAAATCTTATTTTAAACTCAGTGATGAGAATGTCTATGAGGCCATACAGAGTGGATTCAATATTTTACAGAAACAGTTAACGCTGAAAAACATCTCTTATGATGCGTTAAAAGGCGCTTTGATTCCAAATCAAGATAAGGACAAATTTGAGACATGCTTTGTTATTGACTCAAGCCAAATTAATTCTTCTGACTATGGATATTATGTATTTGAAAAGTTAATTCCGCTTTTGGACAAAGACAGCACCTACAGTATCCTGTGTGGGGATTATATTGACACTCTACGGCACCCCAGTTCACAGCAACTGCTACGTTCTGTAATGCACGAGGTCTTGGTAAGATGTCATGAATTCAAGTATATGTATAGCAACCAGTACTACCTGATCTATGTGAATCGCTTAAGCGGCAGCCAGCGGCTGAAAATTGTTGAAGGGCTCTATCCGTATTCGTGGTTTACTGGATTTGCAGATTTAACATATTGTTCTTTGTTTAAAAGTTACCTTTCCACCATACTTACGTCTGTCTGTATAAAAAGTAAGAATAGAATTATTATGTCACATCCTTCGAATTGTGCAGATGAAGAAAATATTAATATGCGTGGGTTTCCGTTTGAAACCAATGGTTTTTCGCTTTCGAGTATAAACGATGATAGTTATAGCGCATTTCTGAGTTACAAAATAGAAAGCGAAGTACCGGACAAAGATGACATTGGTTTTTCCTTTAATGCACTATTTCCTAAATTTGATTCCTTTGAAAAAATCACCCTAAATATTTCAGACGACAAGTGGAGTAAATATTTGACAGACAAGAAAAAAGGAAAGGGACTGATTATTGAATCGTTGGGTTATGATTCGGACGACAAAAAACGCTTTACCGAAGAAGCCTTTAAGAAAATATGCGCCAATTACATCTATAACCTAAAAGAAAATCAATATGGCGACCTGATGTTTAATGTCTGTGTTGAGTTTCCAACCATTCATGGCAATATTAGAAAAACCACAATTGCTTTAAAATATTATCCTGATAGTGGTTTGATTGATATTGTTACGATCACCTAAATGTTTTTGTAGTAGTTCAAACAATATCAATTATGACCGTGCCTTCCACGTCGCGGCGAGCCTCAAGGATTTACCGCGACGTGGAAGGCACGGCTTCGCCGTTTGGATTGTCGCTCCTCCTCTGCAAAAGTCGCGCCACACCTGCACTACTCGCTTGTAAACACATTCACAACGCTTCGGCTTGCTACCAAATTTTTGCGGATTGGGACTAAGGTTTTTTGCTGGCATCTTTTTGCAGCGCAAACCCACGATGGAGTGACTTTTGGTCACTCCATTTTTTCTTAGTATTTATGCGGGTTTGGGCTTTGGGGGCAAAATTCGGAAAACGGTTTCACCATAGATATCCAAACAGCAGTTAAATTGGTCAAAGTGGGGTTTCCGCCTGATTATTCAGGTAGGGGTCCCGCTTTTCTACATTCTCCTTATCCCATTATCGGAACTATAAAAACAGCTTTTAGAATAGGTCTGGCAAATCCCGAAACCGGATCGATTTGAGACTCAAAGGCATATGCACTTCATTTCAAAAGCCAACCCAGTAGCCCCCTACCGCCGCCCCCCTATTCCAACCGCCTGCGCCTGTATTCCCGCAGGCGGCGGTAAAAGGTGGCTTGGCTCATTCCGCTCTGTTCGAGTGCTTTCTGAAGCGGGAGCTGCTTTCCCTCCCACTGCCGCACGATATTTTCAAACGTATCCGGCAGCGGGCACTCGGGCCTTCCGAAGCGGACGCCCTTGGCTTTGGCCGCCGCGATCCCCTCGGCCTGCCGTTTTCGGATGGCCTCCCGCTCATTCTGCGCCACAAAAGACAGAATCTGCAGCACCAGGTCGGCGATGAAGGTGCCCATCAGATCCCTGCCGTTTCTTGTGTCCAGCAGGGGCATATCCAGCACGCAGATGTCCGCGCCGATCTCCTTCGTTAAAATGCGCCACTGGTTTTGAATCTCCTCGTAATTCCTTCCCAGCCGGTCGATGCTGTGCACATACAGCAGATCGCCCGGCTTGAGCTTTCCCGCCAGCCTTTTGTACCTCGGACGGTCAAAATCCTTTCCCGATTGCTTGTCCATGTAGATATTCCCGTCCGGAACGCCCTTTCCCCGCAGTGCCGTCACCTGCCGGTCCTCGTTCTGGTCTGTGCTGGAAACACGGATATAGCCATACATCATCAAACATCACCCCTCTGAAAATAAGCGCGGCGGAACCGCACCCATTACGGCTCCGCACGTTCTTTATACCACATTCATGCTTGTTCGACGTATTGCAATCTGATTCCGATCTGCTTTTTGCCTGCGGCGCCGCTCCGTTTCCGGGCGCAGGGCCTGCACAGCACGCCGTTTCGCCGCAGGGGGCGCGAAACCTGTACGCTCTCAGAACAGCCGAAAGCAAGAAAACAAAAACGGCGTATACCTGCCGCAGCATGGCACACGCCGTTCAGAAGTTTCCGGATTAACCTAACCCAGAACCGGTTATTTCCAAATGGGAAATCTGTTTTTCAGCAGATTCAGCCCTTCAAGGGATGGAAGCACATGACCTTACGCGTCTCGTTGAGATAGGTTTCTCCGGGCCGCGCATTTCTGCACTCATCGGTGGCGTACGGACACCGGGGCGCAAATTTACAGTAGGAAATGGAATACTCTTTATCCTCCATATCCGGAAGGACCAGATCTTCTTTCCACTTATCCCCCACCTTCGGCACTGCATTCATCAGAAGCTCCGTATACGGATGCGCCGGGTTATCCATGATCTCCTTGGCCGGACCGTACTCGATCAGGCAGCCGCGGTACAGCGTCGCAATGTAATCCGAAACATAGTACGCCGTAGAGAGGTCATGCGTTATATAGATGAAGGAAATGCCATACTTATCCTTGAGCTCCTTGAACAGATTGACGATATTCATCTTCATGGATGCGTCAATCGCTGCGACGGGCTCGTCCGCAATGATCAGCTTCGGGCGGGTAATCAGCGCGCGGGCGATGGAAACGCGCTGCAGTTCGCCGCCGGAAAACTGCGTGGGATACTTTCCCTTTACAACTGCCAGAGAAAGGCCGACGCTTTTCAGTGCCTCGTCCACCAGCTTCGTCGCTTCCTCCCGGTTTTTCGCGATGCCGAGCCGCAGAGCCGTATTGAACAGATAGGAATCTACCGGCTTACGGGCGGAAAAGGATTCGTAAGGGTTCTGGAAAATGGGCTGCACATCCAGCTTGAACTGCAGCGGATCATACCCCTTTTTATCCAGATAAGATCTCCCGTCCAGAATGATATCACCCATATCCGGGCGGTGCAGGCGCAGCACCATCTTGCACAGGGTGGATTTTCCGCAGCCGGATTCGCCGACGACGGAGAGAATAACCGGCTTGTCATTGTCGATGGAGATCGAAACATCATCGACTGCGACCAACTTTTTGCCGCGAATCATACCGCCGATACGGAAAATTTTGCTGACCCCTTTGATTTCCAACAATTTTTCAGCCATTTATTCCACCCCCTTATTCAGCAGATGACAGGCAGCGAACCGGCCCGGCTTTACCTCGCGGAACGCGGGGATTTCCTTGCGGCACAGGTCCGTCGCATACGGGCAGCGCGGTGCAAAGCGGCACCCCGGCGGCGGATTTGTCAATGCAGGCGGCCGGCCCGGAATACCCACCTTCTGACTCTTATCGCCTACACGCGGCAGGGACCCGACGAGCATCGTGGTATACGGGTGAACCGGATCGCTGAAAATTTCCTCCGTATTGCCCAGCTCGATGATGCTGCCGGAATACATGATCGCCATGCGGTCCGTCACCTGATAGTGCACGCCCATGTCATGGCTGACGATCACCATCGTATTTTTCAGCTGGCGCTGCAGGCGCATCAGCATCATCAGGATGCCGCGCTGCACGACAACGTCGAGCGCCGTGGTCGGCTCGTCGGCCAGAACCACGCTGGGCGACATAAAGGTTGCAAGCGCGATGATCACGCGCTGGCGCATGCCGCCGGAAAGCTGGAACGGGTATGCCTCCAGCACATCCGGAGAAAGGCTGAGTTCCTCCAGATATTTCGCGACGCGGGCGAGCGTCTGCTTCTCCGTCTCGTTTCGCTTGTCCTGCTTCGGTATGGAATCCAGAAACTGCTTTTTGAGCCGCACGATGGGGTTCAGCACGCTCTGCGCCGCCTGCGGCACGTAGGATATATTGTTCCACCAGGTTTTCCGAATCTGGCCGGATTCAAAGGAAAAGGGCTTTCCGTTTTTCTCTCCGCTCAGCGTCACTTTTCCCTGATCGATGACGAGCGGATACTCGACAATGTCGTACAGGGTTTTCAGCAGCGTCGTTTTGCCGCAGCCGGATTCACCGGCAATACCGAAAATCTCATTTTCCCGAATCTCAAAATTTAAGTCGTTGATGACGTGGACGTCCCCATCCAGCGTCTTATAAGAAGTGGACAGATGATCGACTTTCAGCATATCCGTTACCTGCCTCTCTTCATAGATAAATAATCGTTATAGCCCGTAATCAGCAAGAACAGGCCGATAAACAGAATCACTGTGGCCACGATGGGCGCGCCGATCCAGAGATACTGCTTATTGAAAATCGCATTGTAGCTTCTGGCCCACTGGATCATGTTGCCCAGAGAAACCAGATTGCCGGGGGAAAGCCCCAGCACCGCAAGGCTGGATTCCGACCCGATCGCAGACAGGGTGGCATTCATAAAGTTTGAGAGAGACCAAGTAAGCGCATAGGGAAGAATTTCCGTGACGACAATCTGCAGCGTGCTTTCTCCGGAAAAGCGGGCCGTGTGGATAAAGTCCCGCTCCTTGATGCTCAGCGCCATGGACCGGATCTGCCGGCTGGGCCAAGCCCATGCAAACATGGCAAGCATCAGCGCCATGACGATCGTCGTCGAGCTGCCTTTCATCAAAGACGTCATCATAATCAGAATCGGCAGAGACGGGATGACCACAAAGGTATCCGTGATCACCATCAGGACGCGGTCCAGAGCGCCGCCGGCAAAGCCGGCCAGCAGACCGACCAGAACGCCGACCACGGTGCCGAGGAACGCGACGATCAGGCCGATCGCCAGCGAATTATGGATGGATTCGATCAGAAGCCATACGACGTCCTGCCCCATGCTCGTCGTGCCGAGCCAGTGCTCCGCAGAAGCCCCGAGCTTATTGGGGTATGTATTGAAGGTGAACGGGTCGGTATGCGGAAAATAATAGACGACAAAGCCGATAATCAGGAAGAAAGCCGTGATAATCAGGCCGGCCTTCAACCGGAAATTGGCGACTTTCCAAAATTTTTTCATTTGCCTTCCCCCTTCCCTCAGCCGTAACGAATGCGCGGATCGATAAAGGGATAGACCAGATCGACAATCAGCGTAGCGGTGGAAATCGCCACAATGGATATCGTAATACATCCCAGAATCATGTTGTAGTCCGACTGCAGGATCGCGTTCTGAATCAGCGTGCCCACGCCCGGATACCCAAAAATAATTTCCGTCATGATGGAGCCGCCGAACACACCGCCGAGGCTCATGGCAAGCGCCGTGATCTGCGTCAAGATGGAATTGCGGAATACATAGTTCTTGCCGATCGTGCCCTCTGAAAGGCCGCGGTATCTGGCAAACATCACGTAATCCTCCTCCGAGGTCGTGCTGGCCAGCGATTTCATGGAGATGATCCACCAGCCGGTTCCAAGCAGCAGCATGGAGAGCGCCGGGAGGATGGAAGCGTGCAGCAGCGAGCCGAGCCACTGCATAAACGTGCCTCTCGTGAGCAGCGTCGTCTGGATGGGGAACCACCCTAGAACAAAGGCGAACACAATCTGCAGCACCAGCGCAATCAGGAAATACGGAATCGGGTAAATGCAGATGGCGATGCCCTCCAGAATCTTGGAGGAACGCTTATTCTTGCGGAAGCCCGCCAGCAGGCCGATAAAGTTGCCGATCGCCCAAGCCAAAAGCGTGGAAATCAAAGAAAGCCCAAGCGTATACGGCAGATTGCGGCCTATGATATTCGTCACCGGCTCCGGATAGCTCATCAGAGACGGGCCAAAGTCAAATTGCAGCAATCCATGGGTCAAAAAGTAAAAATACTGCTCCAGCAAAGAGCCGTCAAGGCCGAACTGAATCCGGAGCTGCTCGCGCAGCGCATCCATTTCGGCAGGGTCCATATTGCCGGACCGAGACTGCATCTGAGCAATCATGTTTTCAACAGGATCTGAAGGGAACATGCGCGGTATAAAGAAAATAAAGGTAACGCCGATCAGAATAGTCAGTGCCCACGCAAGAATCCGATGCAGAAAAAAGGTTCTGAATTTCACAGCCTCCACTCCTTTAAAGGGAATCAGCAAACCGCCGCAGCCAAAGCGGCAAAACAAATGCGGAAAAAGAGGCGCGGTCCTGATGCTTCCGGACGCACGCCTCTCCTCCTCTGCATTCAAATCATGTCACAGCGTTGCGGTCTGCTCTAAATTGCGTTTCTCAACCCTGCACAGGCGTAATGTTGGGCAGCATGTACTTGAAGCAGCTCCACCACCACCAAGGACCGTTGTAGTTGTTCTCGGAGTTTGGGTAGCCCTCCCAGTAGGTGCTGTTGGTCGGCACAAACTTCGTGCCGTTCGTCACGTTGATAAAGGGCATATCCTTCACAGCCTCCTGCAGGAACTGAACATGCAGGTCATAGGCCTCATCGCTGTTCGGGTCGGTATTCGCCAGCTTGTGCAGAATGTCGGAAGCCGTCTGGTTGTCCCAGCGCAGGCTCTGACCGGAGCTGGTTTCGCCGACCGGCTTAATCAGCTGGTTGTCAAAGCCGCTGATCGCGGAGTAGAAGTCCTTCATGATACCGCCGGAGGGCCAGTAGCCGGCCACTTCGTAGTTGCCCTGTCCGCCGTCCACATCCCATGTCGCGGAGCTCTTCGAGGTGATCGTGCAGTTCAGGCCGAAAGCGGTCCACTGGTTGTAGGCTGCCTGAATCGTGCGGGGAGCCTGCGCCTCCGTACCGGCCAGATAACTCAGCTCCATGGTGAAGGGCTCTCCGTCAAAATACCAGCCGTCCGATCTCTTTTCGAGGCCGGCCTTGATGAGCAGCTTCTCGGCCGCTTCAGCGTCATGCTTCCACCAGCCGGCGCCAAACATTTCGATCAGCTCTTCTTCCGTGCCCTCAATGCCGAGAGACTCTGCGATGCGGGCTGCATAGCCTGTATCATAGGGCTTAAAGGTGGTGCCGTCGCCCAGATCCAGCTCAAAGTTTTCCAGCCACTCCTGCATCGGGATCGTATAGGTCTGCTGCAGGTAGCTCGTGTTGTTCATCAGCGGAATCGGCGCTACACGGCCGGCGCCGGAGAAGATGTTCTGCGTGAGCTCGTCGATATTCAGCGCAAGCGTCAGGCCCCAGCGGAAGTCCGCATTGTCATAGGGCGCGCCCTGACCGTGCGAGAATACGATGGATTTCGCGCCCGGATCGTCCGAGGTTGCATAAGGGAATTCGGGATACCAGCACTCGATGTTTTCGTTCGAGCTGTTCATAGACTCAAACTCTTCCATGGTCACTTCGCAGAGTACGTCCACTTCATTGTTGACCATCTGCATCTGTCTCGTCGTGGAGTCGCCGAGATAGCGGAACCATACGTAGGTCGCGGGCTTCTGGTCCTCGGTGTAGCCGTAGTAATCGCTGCCGACCACGCCGAGCGTGCTCTGGAACCAATCGTCGCGGAGCTTATAGAGAACCCAGTCGCCGTTGGGGTCGTAATCCTCTACGACATAAGGGCCTGCCACGACGGGCTGCTCGTCCTTAAACGTGGTCACGTCCGCCTGCTGGGAGTAGATGTGCTCGGGAACAATTCGATAATCGCAGCCCCAAACCGTGATGCCGTAGCGCTGCGTCAGGCGGGGGAAGGACTCCGTCATCTTGAACTTAACGGTGTAGTCATCCACCTTTTCCACAGCTTCCACATACAGGTTGGTCGCGGCGGAAGCGCCGATCGCATCGTTTTCCTTGATCATGTTGAACGTGAAAACGACGTCATCCGCGTTCAGATCCTCGTCGTCCGACCATTTGACGCCCTCGCGGAGTTTAACGGTCCACTCCGTGAAGTCCTCGTTCGGCGTGCCCATATCCGCGGCAATTTCCGGGAACTGCTCGCCGGCAACCGTGTCCATTTCCCAAAGGTGGGCGCTCATCAGCTGATGGATGCCGAAGTTGGTCGCCGTGCCGGTCATATACGTATTGAACTGGCCCGGGGTGTCGGTCGGGCTCTGGCACTCGACGATAAGCGTTTCATCGCGGTTCGTTCCGACCGCCGTGGTAATGCCTGTCGCGGCCAGCTTACCCGTATCCGTGGAAGACGAGCTTCCGCCGGATGTGCTGCTGTCGCCCGATCCGCCGGTCGACGTACCTGTCGAATTGCCGCCGCAGCCGCTCATCGCACCGGTGAGCAGCATGACCGCAGACAACAGCATCGCTACTGTTCTTTTCTTCATGATTGTTCTCCTTTGCTTGTTTGTTTCAATATGTTTCCCCAAACTGTACGGGCGAAAGCCGATCCGCATGGAATGAAGCCGGTATTTTTAGAAAACAGACTTTTCACGTTTCGCTTTATTTCCTGAAGCCGCTTTTCCCGCATAATGCTGATGGTTCAGCACCTCCTCCCCCTGTATAAATGTCACGAAATCGAAACATTATCAGAAAGTACACTTTTTGAAAGTTCTTTCTTGAAACCAATAATACACCTAAAATTCTAAAAAATCAATAGTTTTATAGCATAAAATTTAATATTTTTGATAACTTGCCGAAATGTGCAGAAATGCAGGCAAAAAAAACGCATAAAATGCAGATCTCAAAAAGTGTACTTTTTGATACGTTAATATTTACTGATTTTGATTTTCAATAAATATAAATCTCAGTTTTTCATCCTTATACCTCCTTTTTTCACTCTGCCTTGGTACATGAAAGCCTTCCTGACGCCCCGAGCCCGGCGCAGTTTCGACCGAAAAGCAAAGATTTCTCGCAGCGCGTTTTCCCAGCAGCCTTTTTGCCGGGCATTCTGCCGCAAGCCTGCCGCCGATGCAGAGGATGTTCGGCTGTCACGCCGATATCCAATGCCGCCGTGATTTCCGGCAGTCTGCCACCCATACAAAAAAAGAACCTTCGGCAATACCGAAGGTTCTTTTGCATGCCGGCGAAAAACGCCTGATTCGGAAGTGCCGGCGGCTCAGCGCTCCCATTTCACACAGGCCGCCTGCGGAAGCGCCAGCACGGCAACCGGCGCTTCCAGCGCGCCGGTGCGCGTGTCTCTCGGAAAAACCGTCACACTGCCCGGCATTTGATTGGCGACCGCGATATACAAGCCGTCCGGGCTGATGTCGAAGCTGCGTGGCCAACACCCGCCGCTCGAAAACCGGCTGGCTTCTTCCAAACGGCTGCCGCGCTCGAGGATCCGGAAGCAGTAAAGGCAATCCGCCCCGCGCACGGAGGCGTAGACAAAATTGCCGTCCGGCGTCACATGAACGTCCGCCGCAAGTGAATCCGCGGGATCGCCATCCCGCCGCAGCGTGTACGCCGCGGTAAGCGCCAGCCCTGCGGGCGCATTGCGGTAAACGAACAGCGACCGTTTGAGCTCTGCCGCCAAATACAGCCACGCCCCATTGGGGTGAAACGCAAAATGCCGCGGCCCCTGCCCGGGCGGCACCGCTATCCAAGGCTGCGCTCCGCGCGGTTCCAGCGCGCCGCCCGGGCCGATCTCGTACTGAAACAGGCGGTCCATGCCGAGATCCGCCACAAGGAGGCGGCGTCCGTCCGGCGTTGGCAACGCCGAATGCACGTGCGCCTGCGTCTGCCGCAGCGGGTGCACGCTGTTCCCTTCATGCCGCAGAAAGCTGCACACGGCCCCGTCCGATTTTCTCAGGCCGGTCAGCGTGCCGCCCGCATAGCCGGAAGCATACAGAAACGGCCCATTCGAAGCGATGTGGCACAGGCCGGAGCCGGGCACCGCCCAGCGCCGGAACGACGTGCCGGCGGCCGGCTCAAACTCGAGCACGGAAGCCGCCCCGTCGACCTCCTCCACAGCGTAGAGACGGCCGCTCTCCGGCAGTACGTAAGAAGTATTCACCACGCCGCCGCAAACCTGCGCGGCCCGCAGGCCGTCGGCATCAAAGTCCAGAAAATATACGCCGTCCCCCGGCTTCCCATCCGTATAAGCCCCCGCATACAGCCGGTACGATTGCATCTCAGCCGCCTCCTTTTTATTTAGAAAAGACTTTTATCGATCGATTGCGCCGCAGAGAAAGCGATCCGCTCCCGCCGCGAGTCCCCAAAAAAACGAAAGAGGCCCCGCGATGGTCCGCCGGCTGCGCGCCGGATTTCTCCGCGAGGCCCTCCCTCATTTATTGATCAGCAGGGCTTGGTCGCGCTGCTCAAGCTGCTGCCGCTGCCCGCCGTCGATGTGCGCCAGCGCATTGATGTACAGGCTCTCCAAAAGGCAGAACGAGGGGATGCGCTTCGCCATACTCTCGCCGATCATATTTTCCCCAAATACCGCCGTGGAAAGCAGAATATCCGCCTGCTTGCCGATCGGTGAATACGGGCTGTTCGTCACAGCGATCACCGTTGCACCGCGCTCTTTTGCGCAGTGCAGCGTGTTGAGCGTCGTTTTTGTCTTGCCGGAATGGCTGACCGCCACCAGCACGTCGCCCTTTCCGAGCTGCGAGGTCATCATCAGCGCCACGTCATAATCCTGTGAAAAGTACACGTTCATGCCGAGCCGGAAAAACTTGTAGTAGCCGGACATCGCCACAACGCCAGCGTCGCCGATCCCCGCAAACTGCAGCCTGCACGCAGCCAGAATCGCGTCCACAGCCCTTTGATAGGCCTGCGGGTCGATCAGGCTGACGGTATCCTCAATCGCCTGTATTGAGGAGCGCATCACCTTGCCCATCACCGTGGGCGCATCGTCGTGCTCCTCAATCCCCTCGTAAAGACATTCCAGATTTTCCGTTGCATCCTCTTTCAAAACAGCGGCTTTTAAATCGGAATAACTCCCGAAGCCCATGCGGTAGCTCAGGCGGACAAGCGTCGCCTCGCTGCACCCGGCTCTGACCGCCACCTCCACAATCGAATTTTTTGCAAGGAATTCCGGATCTGTCATCAGAAAATCCACCGCCCTGCGCTCGGCAGATTTGAGAGAATCATAAACCGACTGAATCCTCAACAGGCACTGATAGGTAATTTTCTGGATCTGCGGATCTGATAAATCGACGGTCATAGGCGCTCACTTCCTCTCGCTTGAAATTGTGGTGATACAGGGTTTCCCTGCTTTTCCAAATTTCTCTTATTTCGTCTATTATATACTTTTTAAGCCTCAATTTCTACTGTAAAATCCACCAAAACGGAAGGCTTCATCTCCAAAGATCCACCAGCACCTTCAGCGAACTGCCGCGGCGCGCCATATCGAAGCCCTCGAGAATCGCATTGAGCGGAACGACCGCCGAAATAAACCGGCCGGCCTCAATCTTTCCGCTGCACAGCGCGGCAAGCGCGTTTTGCAGCCCGTCCGCCGGATAGGAAAACGCGCCTGTCACCGTAAGCTCATTGTAATGGATCCGGTTCGAATCCATCTCGGAAAGCGCCGCCTGCTGCGGCACGCCGCCGTAGATGACCAGCGTCCCCCGCCGGCGGAGCATTCGAAGCCCCTGCTGCTGAACAGAGGCGGCAGGTACAGCGGCGATCACCGCATCGGCGCCGCGGCCTCCCGTTGCCCGCAGCACCGCTTCCACCACAGCTTCGGGGTCACGGTTGCAGAGCAGAAGGTCGGGATGAAAGCGCTCTGCAAGCGCGAGGCGGTCCATGCCCACAAGAATGACCTGCGCCGCGCCCCTCGATTTTGCAAGCTGTACGTGCAGGCAGCCCACTGGGCCGTCCCCGATAACCACTACCGTATCGCCGACCGTGATTCCTAGACGGTTCTGGCACGCCACCACCGCCGCGGCCGTTTCCGAAAGCGCCGCTTCCTCATAGGAGAGCGCATCCGGGATTTTCTCAAGAAAACCGTGCTCGATCTGCTCCTGCGACAGCGCCATATATTGCGCAAAGCCGCCGGGAAAATGCGTACCGAGCATCCTGTGGTTTTCACACAGGTTCACGAGGCCGCGCTTGCAGTACCAGCATTTCCCGCAGTGTACGTCCGGCGCCAGCGCTACCCGGTCGCCCACGGAAAACGGGATGCTGCCCCGAATCTCCGCAATCTCACCCACAGCCTCATGGCCCATGATTTGATTTGTAACGCCACCTTTCAGCCCGTTCGCAAAATTCCGCACGTCGCTGCCGCAGATACCGCAGAACCGCACCCTGATCAGCACGCCCGGATCTGGGCAGGCCGGTATGGGCCGGCTTTCAAGCTCCATTTTTCCGGGGCCCTTAAAAACAGCCGCTTTCATCTGCCATGCTTCCATTTTACAGCACCTCCTTTTCCGACGCGAGCCGCTCGCCCACGGCGCCCCCGGGGTGAATCACCGAAAACTGCGCGCGCGTGTAGCCCGTCAGCTGCATCAGCGCGATGCAGATCGCGTCAAACGCTGCGATCACCGAAACCGTGCTGGCCGTCGCCAGCATATTGAACCGGCAGGGCTCGCGCTCGATGCGGACATTAAGTACCAGTGCTGCGGCCTGCGCGAGCGTGGACTCACGGTTTTCCGTAACAGCAACCACGGCGGCGCCCTTCTTTTGCAGCGCGGGCAGCATGTGTAGAAGTTCCGCCGTATTGCCGCCTTTGCTGACCAAAATGCAGACGTCGCCCGCCTGCACAGCGCCCAGCCCGCCGTGCACGGCATCGGACGGCGTGAGGAAAAACGCGGGCCGCTCGATGCAGCACAGCGAATGTGCGATTTTTCTCGCGGCCATCGCTGAGGTGCCGCACCCGCTCACCGCGATCCGGCCGGTATGACCGGCCAAAAGGCGCACGAGCCGCACCCATTCCTCATCCTGAATCCATCGCAGAATCCCCTGCACAGCGGCCGCTTCCATCTCCAGCGTCCGCCGGATTTCCTCTAAAATTTCCTGATCTTTCAATACGATCCTCCTTTTTTCACACATGAACCGTCCAACGATCCTGTCTCAAGCCCTCGAGCAGCCGGACGTAAGCCCCGTATTTTTCCCGATACAAGGCCGCACGCACCGGATCCGGCGCATAAACACGCGCTGTACGAACCATCCGGGCGATCCCCTCCTCGACAGAAGCAAATGCACCTGCGGCCGTTCCGGCCAGTATTGCCGCGCCGAGGCACGCAGCCTCCCGGACATGCAGCGTCGCCACCGGCCTGCCGTACACGTCGGCCTTGAGTTGAAGGCCGACCGCCGAGCGCGCCCCGCCGCCCACACAGCGCAGCTCGTGAACTGGCGCGCCAGCCGCGCTGAACAGCTCCAGAAACCGGCGCATTTCAAAGGCAAGCCCCTCCAAAAAAGATTTGCAGATCTCTTCCCGGGCCGTCGAAAGACGCAGCCCGGTGACCGTCCCCGCGCAGGCGCCCCGGGCATCCGCCAAAAACGACGGAACCGTGAGCAGCGCCGTCGGCTCCGGCGGCAGAGACGCCAACATCGCTTCGTAATCCGCATACCCGAACAGCGCCCTGTACCGCTGCAGGCCGACGCCGCCCGTATGGTTCAGGCCAAAGGTAAAGTACCGCCCTTCGACGCCGTGCGGATAGCACGGGCACCCGGCCATCCGCAGCGCTTCCGTCAGGCAGGGCGTCGAAAGCGCTGTGGAAAGAACCTCCGCAGTTCCATGTGAATCGAGCCCGATCCTCGGGCGGCTGACGCCGGCGCCCAGCGCGGCACAGACCTGATCGTGCCCGCCTGCCGCCACCAGCGCTTTTTCCGAAATGCCGAGCATCCTCGCGGTATCCGCCCGAACCACGCCGACTGCCGTTCCCGGCGGGCAGATTTCAGACAGCTTTTCCCGACTGACGCCAGCTTCGGATAAAAACACGTCATCCCAATCCCCGGTGCTCAGGCGTACCGCCATCGTCCGCCCTGCCATGGTCGCGTCGATTTTCGCGGTGCCGCAGAGCCGATACAGGAAGAAATCCGCATAGGTCATCGCCTTCCATGTTTTTTCCAGAAGCGCCGGGCAGTTTTCCGCCGTCCAAAGCAGCTTCAAAAAGAAATTCAAAGGGTGCGGTGGCATGCCGGTTCGCCGGTACAGGGCGCTTTCTCCCCAGTGCGCGCACAGCCTTTCCGTCTGCGCGGCGGCACGGTAATCCATTCCGAGCTGCACCGGCGCCAGAAGCTGCCCGCTCCGACCGACCAATAAAAGCGCGTCGCCCTGCGCGGAGACGCTCACAGCGTCGACATCGCCAGATCGGAAGAGCGTCGTGTAGGGAAAGAGTGTAGATCTC
>URQJ01000005.1 GCA_900549945.1 uncultured Oscillospiraceae bacterium | reverse complement strand
CGCCGCAAAGCACACTCTGGACGTTTTGGTGGCGATCAGGCTCTGGTGGTTGATGCACAGCAAAATCATCGTTTCGATGAACTGCGCCTGAATGACCGGGCCGCGAACCGTCACAATCGGCTCACCCGGGAAAATCGGCGTACCCTCCGGCACCGCCCAGACGTCGCACACAAACTTAAAGCCGCGCAGATACTCGAGAAATTCCTCGCGGAAGATCTGCTTCGAGCGCAAATACTGGATGTCCTCCTCCGTAAAGGAAAGGTCCTTCAGATAATCGACGAGCTGCTCGACGCCGGCCATGATGGCAAAGCCGCCGCCGTCCGGCACCTTTCGGAAAAACATATCGAAATAACCGATCGTATCCTTAAAGCCGCTTGCAAAATAACCGTTCGCCATCGTGATTTCGTAGAAATCCGTCAGCATGGTCAGGTTTACCCGATCACTGCAAAAATTTGCGTTCATGTTGTATCCCCCGCTGCTGCATTGCTGCTAGTTTGATTGCATTTTATTATACTGCGTTTTTCGGAAAAGTACAATGGAAAGCAAAAAAATCTGCATATCCACGGGAAAAATCACACGAACCGGTTAAGTTTTGGTAAAAAATAAGCTCGTTTTTCACAAACCTATGCCTTGACAATCACCTTGATCGCCTCTGCGCCCATCTGCGCTGCAATGGCCTCCGGCAGCTCCTCGAGCGAGAAGGTATGCGTGATGATCGGCGCAATCTGGATCCGCCCGCTGTTGATCAGTGCAACGGCGCGTTGGTGCGTATCCGGGTTGACAAACGTGCCGCGGATCGTCAGCTCCTTCTGGTATACGTCGAAGAGCGGCACCGCATACGTCGCGCTGACGGCCGGCACGCTGAACAGCAGGATCGTCGCGCCGCGCTTTGCAAAGCGGAAAGCGCTTTCTACCGCCGCATGGTTGCCGGCGCATTCGATCACGATGTCCGCACCCTCTCCGCCGGTAAATTCGAGGAGCTGCTCCGTGCTGCCGTCCATAAGCGGATCGATGCAGAGATCGGCGCCGAGCTGGAGCGCCTTTTCGCGCCGGACAGCGTTCGGCTCGCTGAGCACGACCTTCGCCGCGCCGGAAAGCCGCGCAAGCTGGACGATCAGCAGGCCGATCGCGCCGCCGCCGACCACGCATACCGTATCGCCGACCTTAATCTCCGCGCGGTCGATGCCGTGGATACAGCAGGCAAGCGGCTCGCTCATTGCGCCGTATTCCAGCGGCACATCGGGCTCAAGGCGCAGCGCCTGCGCGGCCGGCACAACGCTGTATTCCGCAAAGCCGCCGTCCATTGTAACGCCGACGGCCTCCATGTGGCTGCACAACTGCTTTTTGCCGTTGCGGCACGCACCGCAGGTTCCGCAGTAAATGTTGGGGTCGACCGTCACATGGTCGCCGATCTTCAGATCCTCGACGCCGGCGCCTACCTCCGCGACGACGCCGGCGTACTCGTGTCCGAGCACGACCGGCGGATGTACCTCTGCGCTGCCGGATTCTC
Organism: uncultured Oscillospiraceae bacterium; assembly: GCA_900549945.1. Classification (GTDB taxonomy): domain Bacteria; phylum Bacillota; class Clostridia; order Oscillospirales; family Acutalibacteraceae; genus Hominenteromicrobium. The sequence goes on along the minus strand of URQJ01000005.1, from coordinate 27,597 downwards.
CGTGGTAGATGTGCACGTCCGTGCCGCAGACGCCGCAGGCGTAGTTTTTGATGACGACCGTGCCCGGCTGTGCCTTCGGAGTCGGCTGTTCGCGCACTTCAAAGGTTTTGTTTCCGAGAAAATAAGCGGCTTTCACTTGAATCATCCTCTCCAAAATGTAAGGTGAATTTTTAACAGAGGGCATTCTCCCCAATATGCACAGATTCGGCCTGCAGCTTTACAGACCGAATCCAATACAGCGAAATATTACGGTTTTACGGCGGGATTCGGGCCGACGTCCGTGACCGAGATCGCATCGACAATGGATTTTTCCATCGCCTCGCGCCCGTACTTATCGACGTCCGCCTTATTCTTATCACCGTGCGTCAGGCAGCCTGCGCCGCCGATGCAGCCGCCGAGGCAGGCCATGCCCTCGATGAAGTTGTTCGGCAGCACATTTTTTGACGCGCGCATCAGTGCCGTGCGGCAGGCCTCGATGCCGTCGCATGCAATCGCATTGAGCTTGAAATCTGTGTTTCCCTGCTCCTGAAGTGCCTCGGTAACAGCGTCGGTCAGGCCGCCGCTGCGGGCAAAAATACGGCCGTAGTAAGAGGCGTTGTCAAGCACGCCCTCCGGAAGCGTCGTCAGATCGATGTTGCGGCTGTCAAACAGCGCCTGAAGCTCCTCAAACGTCAGTGTGCAGTCGATGTACTCCGCCGCGCGCTCGTACTTGAACTCCATCTTTTTCGCCGTGCACGGCCCGATAAAGACGATTTTCGCGTCCGGCGTCGTCTCCTTAATATAGCGGGCGATCTCGGCTGCCGGAGAGAGGTTGTGGGAGATCTTATCCGCCAGAGTCGGGAAGCTCTTTTTGATGTAGGACACAAAGGCCGGGCAGCAGGAGCTGGTGAGGAATCCCTTTTCGGCAAGCTCCTCCGCCTCCTGATAGGCGACCATATCCGCGCCGAGCGCGGCCTCGATGACATGGAAGAAGCCGAGGCGCTGGATACCGGTGATCACCTGACCAAGTTTTGCGTAGCTGAACTGGCTCGAGATCGACGGCGCCACAACGGCGTACACCTTGTAGTCCTCGTTGTCGCGGCTCTTTTTCAAAAGCTCCACGGCGTCGAGAATGAAGGATTTATCGACGATTGCGCCGAACGGGCACTGGTAAACACAGGCGCCGCAGGAAATGCACTTCTCATTGTCGATGTGTGCTGCGCGGTGCTCCTCACTGCTCATGCTGATCGCCTTGATCTTGCAGGCGCGCTCGCACGGGCGCTTCTGGTTCATGATCGCGCCGTACGGACAGACCTTTGCGCACTGACCGCATTCCACGCACTTCGATTTATCGATGTGCGCTCTCTGGTGCTCGTCGAACGTGATGGCGCCGCGGCGGCACACGTCCTCGCAGCGGTGCGCAAGGCAGCCGCGGCACGCCTCGGTGACGATATGGCCGCTGACCGGGCACTCGTCGCAGGCGATCTCGATAACTTCGATGACATTCGGATTATGCTTGTCGCCGCCCATTGCGAGCTTGATGCGCTCCTGCACGATCGCGCGCTCCTTATAGATACAGCAGCGCATTGTCGGCTTATCCTTGACGATCAGCTTCGGGATCTCGTCGTATGCAGCGAGGAGATTATCCTCAAACCCATACCGCGCAACCTCGCGCAGTACCTTGTATTTCAAGTACTGTATCTTGGTATCAAATTTTCTCATGCTTGAATCAGACCTTTCTTGCCCGAACCGGGAATTTAGAAATACGTGACCGTGACCCGCTTGCCCATTTCCTTCAGACTTTGACACAGGTTTTCCACAAGCTGCATCTTGATATTGAAGGTGATCGGCAGGTTCGGGTTCTGATGCGCCGGGTTGATCGCGCGGCCGACAAAGAAGTGGACGTCGGTCGCCTCCTCAAACAGCATCCGCGCAATCAGCGAAGCGCCGTCGCGCTTATAGGCCCACTGGCTGTAGGCCGCATTTTCATGCAGGTAGTCCTTGGCATACTCAACGACCTTGCTCATCGTGATGACACCCTCGGTGACGAGGTCGAGTCCCTCCACCTTCGCCGTCGGCGGGATCTCCGCGTCGAGATAATCGAGCTGGGCGATCACCGGCTTGCCGAGGCGCTGCGCCGCGAGCGTGGAGGTCGTGCCGCCGCACACGATGCGCTTTCCAGACATACCGAAGAATGCGTCGTGCATGCGGTCGAGGTCGTCCGGGCTCGACGGCGGGCCGATCATCAGGTTTACCTGACGGCGCTCGCGCACCTTGACGGCCACCGAGGTGGTATCGTCGCCCGGGCTGCCGCCGTACAGCTTATTGCATTCGTCGAGCAGCATCGTGTTGAGCGTCTTGGCCGTGAAGCTCGTGTCGTACATCATCTCCATATAGTCGATGATGTCCTTGCGCTCCCAGCCGAAATTCAGCGACATACCGATGCCCGCGTGGATGGCGCCGTCGCTGAATGCGATGAAGGTGTCGTCCTCCTGAATCGGAATGCGCGTCTTATAGATCGTTTTCCCGCCGATTTCGAGCTCCTCGCGCGGATACTCGAAGTTTTTGCCGCCGCGCAGCAGCACGACGTGCGGGTTGTCGTACTGGATGATTTCTGCTTCTTCGTTTTCGATGATGCGGATGATGGTGAAAGTGGAGTACGCCACGCCGCGCACAGCGCAGATCGGCAGCGTGGAGGCGATCGTCTCCACGCAGTCCTCCACCTGCATGCCCTCCGCCATCATGGTGGAGATGATCTTTGAGGTCAGCGTCGAGAGGATATTCGCCTTGACGCCGCTGCCCATGCCGTCCGCCAGAACGACAACGGTGGAATTTTCCCCCTGCGGCACGATATCAACATGGTCGCCGCAGAGCTGCTCGCCGTGCTTGTTCAGGCTCATGAAGCCTATATCAGTACATAGATTATTCATCTTTCAGCGAATCCTTTAACTTCGTAAGCGCTATCTTGGTTTCCGCCGTCGTCTCGCCGAGCAGAGACGCGATTTCCTGTACCACGCGCATCTGCTTCTCGATCACGCGGTTCGTGACCTCGATAGTCTGCTGGCCCATCTTCTCTTTCTTCATGCGCTCGTCCACCTCGGCGGTCACGTCGCGCATCGTGCAGATCAAAATATGATAGCTCCGGTCGTACAGGATCGTCTGGTCCACATACCGGTTGTATTCGGCTAGGTAAACGCGCTCATCGTGGATCGCGCGGCCCGTCTGCATGACGTCGAGGAACGCGCGGGGATCCAGAATGCGGATGACCGGCTCGCCGATAATATCCGACGCGTTTTTGATGTTCATCAGCTTGCGCGCCGTCGCATTGATCTGCTGTACCTCAAGCGCCTCGTTGAGAACAAAAATACCGTTGGCGGAATTGTTGATGATCGTATCGGAAAAGGATTCCGCCTTGCCGAGCAGATAAGGCAGGCACATCGTGATTTCCGCCCGGCCCTGATAGACCGCGATCGCCTTTTCGCGGCAGGAGTTGTAGCCGCACGCGCCGCAGTTGAGCTCATGCTCCGGGCGCGTCTTGCCCATCTTGCGCAGGATCGACTCGATCTCCGCGGTGCCGGGCATCTGGCGGTGCAGGCCGACAAACTCGAAGTTGTGGTGAATTGCCTCGGAAGCCGGCTGATCAACGTTGAAGTCCCGCTTGCCGGCATACTTGTTCACCGCAATGAAATCCTGAATCGGCAGGCGTTTGTCATGGTCCATTGCCGGGCCGTTGATGCAGCTTCCGGTGCAGGCACTCATTTCGATGAAGCAGCGGCCCATATTGCCGCCGACAATATCCTGAATCGCGGCGATGCAGTTTTCGAGGCCGTCGATCGCCATGTATGTATAATCCGAATCATCGCACGTCATCGAGCGCAGAATGCCGCCCGTCGTCGGGAACAGGCGCGCGCGGCTCTCATCGTTTTTGTCCTCGCCGGGCTCCACCGCGATTTGCTCGCCGTTCAGCCAAGCGGTCAGCTCCTCAAAGGTCAGGACGCAGTCGACATACGGACTCTCGTCGCACTCCGCCTTTTTGGAGATACAAGGGCCGATAAAGACCGTCTTGGCCTCCGGGTCCTGCTCCTTGATGCGCTTGCAGTGCGCCTGCATCGGCGAAAGCACCGGCGCAAGATACGGCAGCGCCTCGGGGTAATACTTCTGGATCATGGTGTTGACCGAATGGCAGCAGGTGGAAATGATGACCTTCTGCCTGCGCTCAGCAATGATTTTCTCATATTCGGTTTTGACGATCGAGGCGCCGACCGCCGTTTCCTCTACATCGTTGAAGCCGAGCTTTTGAAGAGCCGCCTTCATGGTGTCGATCGTAGCGCCGGGGTAATTCGCGACAAAGGACGGCGCAAGGCTCACGACCACGCGGCTGCCGCTGTTCAGCATAGCCTGCACGGACGGAACGTCGTTGCGGATCTCCTTCGCATTCTGTGGACATACGACAAAGCACTGCCCGCAGAGCACGCATTCGTCCTTGACGATGTGCGCCTGATCCGATTGGAACTTGATCGATTTCACGGGACAGTGGCGAATACATTTATAGCAGTTCTTGCAGTTTGACTTTTTGAGTTTCAGGTAATCCGGCATACCCCTTAACCTCTCTTTTTCTCGGCTTTCGCCATGAACTTTTCATCAGCAACAATGAATCTTTCGTGGGTGCCCGTGCCGATCACGCCGGCTTCGTCTAGGGCCTTCACCGTGAAAACAAGGCGGCGGCCGTCGATTTCCACAAGCTCGCTTTCAGCCGTGACCCGCATGCCGACGGGCGTCGCGGAAACGTGCTGGATATTCATCAGCGTGCCGACCGTACCCGTGCCCGGCTCCAGCGCCTCTGCTACCGAGCGGTATGCCGCGGCCTCCATCAAAGCGACCATCGCGGGCGTCGCAAAAACCTCGAGCGTCCCGCTTCCCATCGCCCGCGCCGTATTCTGTTCGGTTACCAAAGCCTCGGCCTTTCCCTTAATACCTGTGATAAGCAACAAAATCACCCCACTGAAATCTGCCGGCGCAGCACGCGGCAGGCATTTTGAAATTACTGGATCTTCGCGAGAACTTCCTTGTTGAAGAATTCATCGACTGTCTCAGGCGAAACCGAGTGCTTTACGCCGTCCACCGTGACATTGACGCCGTTGACGCAGTCGCCCATGCAGAATGTGCCGCCGAGCTCGACCTTATCCTCGAGATTCTTCTCCTGAACGAGCGCCTGCAGCTTCTCGACGATCTGGCGAGAGCCCTTGAGATGACATGAACTTCCGATGCAAATAACAACTTTCATTTGAATCCTACTCCATTCTGTAGTTAGTTTTAAGTGTATTCTAAGGCGGAAGGCGGGCCTCTGCCCTGCTCCGCCAGAGCAACCGTTTTAAATGTGGCCGGCGCACAAATCAGCGCGCCTCAAACCCTTCCCGAAGCTGCTTTGAAAGCAGCGCGAGAGATGCGGCCAAATTCTCGTTATGTACGAGAACGCCCTCCGGCACCTCCAGATGCACCGGGGCAAAATTCCAGATGGCGAGAACCCCGCTTTCGATCAGCAAGTTGCAGATGGCCTGCGCGTTTTCAGCCGGCACCGCAATGATGCCGATACGCACGCGCATCCGCTCGCACAAATCCATCAGCTTATCCATGGGCAAAATGCGCTTGCCGTAGAAATCCTCGTCGTACAGCTCCTCGTCAACGTCAAAGGCTGCCACGATATTCATGCCGCACGCCCGAAAGCCCTTGTAGGCCAAAAGGGCCTTGCCGAGCTTTCCGGCACCGACGATAATCGCGTCGTCCATGTCGTTGTATCCCAGAAACGCCTCGAGCTCTGCAATCAGATCGGCCGTATTATAGCCGATTTTCGGCTTGCCGGCCGAGCTGACCGAGGCCAGATCCTTGCGAACAACGACATGGTTGAGGCGAAGCGCCTCGGAAATCGTCGTCGCAGAGATGTGCTCGGGCTGGTTCTCGCCGAACTGCTTTAAATAATTCAAATAAAGCGGCAATCTGAGCAGCGTTTGCTTCGATATGCTGCGGTTCACCATAATCAGTGCCACCTCGCTAATAACTTTGATAATACATTAACATAAACACACAAGATTTAAAATAGTCTTTTTTACATATCGATATTTATTGATCGATATAGGAAGAATCTGTCGAGGGCCGGCCGTAAAGCGACTCCAAACGGTCGCGCTCCGCGTGGAGCTGATCGATGAACGCCTTATCGGCCGCGGTATATTTATATTCCTTCTTCGAGACGAGGATGTCGCGGTAGATGCGCCGCTTGCTGCCCGCGCACGTCCTGAGCACGAGACCGTAGCGCTGGAGCTGCTCCGGCGCGATCGGCGAAACCCACATGTATGTGTTCGGTACGCAGCTGAGCAGGTCCAGCTGGCTGCCGCGGCTGTAAAGGTAGATGCGCTTTGTCACATCTTCGTTCAGCTCCGCCTTTTTGATGTCGGACATCGGGAGCGACGGAACGAACGGGTCGCCGTGGCACAGCTCCATATAGCCGGAAAGATCGTCGACGCAGAGGTCTGCCTTATGGGCGAGCGGATCCTTTTCTGAGAGCAGGAGACGATATTCAAACTCCCATACAAATTCGGACTTCATCCCCTTATCGCGGAGCATATTGTCAAAAAAGCGCTCAAAAATGGTTTGGAACCGGACGATGCCGAGCCCGTAATTCTCCTGCGCGATATTGCGGATCGCGCGCATAGCGTTCGTTTCCTTAAAGGTAAATTCGATTTCTTTCGTCATATCCGCTTCGCGTACAAAATTCGTGAACGCATCCACGATATAGCTCGCGCGTGGCACGGAAATGCTGAATTTCAGCTTGTTGTTCTTCTCCGGCCTGTAAAGCGCCTCGACCTCCTCGATCTGCGCGAGGATGCTTTTCGCGTACACGAGAAATTCCTCGCCCTGCGGCGTCGGGACAATTCCCTTTGACGTGCGCTTGAAGATCTTCACGCCCAGCGTTTCCTCGAGATCCTTAATCCCGCGGCTCAGGTTCGGCTGACCCATAAAAAGGTTTTCAGCCGCTCTTGTAATCGATGCGGTTTTTTCGACCTCGACGGCGTATTTCAGGTGGGCTATATTCATAAGCGTAACCTCGCAAGCGCATATTCAAATCGGCATATCGATATTTCAAGTCTATTATAACACAACCTGTACGGTTGTCAAATACTTGGGCGAAAATTCCGGCGTGAATTGTATAAAATCAGTAGTTTTCGCCGACAGCGAGGATCGGCGCGATCTTTTTTTCAGCCTCGAGCATCGCGCGCATAACCTGCTCCGTCATTTCGGCGCGGATCTCGCAGACCGCCTCGAGGCGCGCTGTATACGCGGCGTCGCCCTCTTTTTCCGCGCGTGCCTCCACGGCCGCGATCAGCGCGTCCATAAAGGCGTCCACCTCGCCGGCGTCGTATGTATTACCGCGCCGTATCCTGAACCGGATATGCCGCAGATAATCCGCCGTCAGCTCTACAGTCAATCGAATCACACCCTTTATCTTAATTAAAATGCCTTTGCTTAAAAAGCGTTGGTTTTCGATACTTTTTCAAAAACCGGATCAAAACGATCCGGCAATATTTTCGATATGCACAGACGCGGTGTCCAGAGCACAGCGGAAGAGCAGGCCGTGCCGAAAAGGCTATTTTTTATCCGATCTGCCGTATTTCGGCGCATAGCTGTAGCGGGGCAGCAAAAATGCACCGGCAAGCAGCAGGGCTGCCGCCGCGGCTAGAATGATCCAAGGCCCAGGTGCGGAAAAGAGCGAAACCAGCTTTCCCGCAAGCGGCACGCAGAAAACAGCCCGGCCCTCCACGTGCTCAAAAGGGATCGGGCCGCGCCCCTCGGTCAGCAATGTGCGCAGCGCATCGTCGCGCGATAAAATTGTGCAGACCGTCGTCCGCCCCGCGTCATATACGACCGCCGCATCGCCCGGCGCCAGCGTTTCTGCCGGCGTGTAGCGGTGGTAGACGAGGGCGCCTGCCGGATAGGCGGCACCGCTGTCGGTTTCAGAAACAACAGACGGCACACACCCAAAAATGACCGGCGACACAGCAAACAGCGCGATCAAGGCTGCACCGCACATGAAAAGCAGAATGCCTTTACACGTGAGGGCGATTCCGGGAAACAGCCGGCGCAGGCTGCTCACGCTTTCACCTCCGTCCGCATCAGCATTTCCTCCGCCATTTTGAGCTTCAGCGGCGTAATATCGTCGCCGCCAATGATGCGCGCAATCTCGCGCACGCGCGCGCCGTGATCTAGCACGCGCACATCTGTAAAGGTTTTCCCCTTTTCGCTCTGCTTTACGATGTACAGGTGATTGTCCGCCATGGCGGCGATCTGCGCCAAATGTGTTACGCAGATCACCTGCGCGTTTTTCGAGACGCCGCGCAGCTTTAAGCCAACCTTGTTGGCGGCCTCGCCGCTGATGCCCGTGTCGATTTCATCGAAAATCTGCGTCTCCGTCGTGCCGATATCGGAAAGCACCGTATTGATCGCCAGCATGATGCGTGAGAGCTCACCTCCGGATGCGATTTTCGACATCGGCTTCGGCGCCTCGCCCGCATTGGCGGAGACGAGGAACTGAATGCGGTCGCATCCAAAGCCCGTGAGCGGCGTGCGGGCCTGCTCCACGGAAAAGGCGACGCCCGGCATGTTGAGCTCTGCGAGCTCTGCGCGCACGCGTTTCGAAAAGCTCTCGCAGGCCGCCCGGCGTTTTGCGGAAAGCTGCTTTGCGAGCGCCACGGCCGCCTGCTTTTTCTCCTCGTACTGTGCCTCGAGCAGCGCGCGCTTTTCATCGGAAAACTCGATGTCGGAGAGCTCCGCGCGCGCTTTTTCGAGAAACGCGAGCATTTCCGCTTCGGTTTCGCCGTATTTCAGGCTGAGGCGGTAAATCACCTCCAGCCGCTCCTCCATTTCGTCGAGTGCGGACAGGTCGAACTGCGCGCTGTCGAGGTAGTCGGACACGTCGGCTGCGGCATCCGAAAGCGCAAACTCCGCATCGCGGACGCGCTGGGCCAGATCGGAAAGCGACGGCGCATAGCGCGCCGCCTGCTCGAGCGCGTCGGCCGCGACGGTCACGGCCGTCACCGCGCCGTTCGTATCCTCGTCTCCGTGCAGCAGAGCCGCCGCTTCGCCTACGCCGCGCAGAATGCGTTCGCTGTTGCGGATTTCGTCCCGTTTTTCCGTCAGCTCGGCCTGCTCGCCGACGCGCAGCTGCGCCGCCTCCAGCTCCTCGATCTGATAGCGCAGGATGTCCATGCGCCGCGCCTTCTGCCCCTCGTCGGACTCGAGCGCTTCCAGCGCGCCGCGCAGCTCGCGGAGCGCTTTATACGCATCACGGTATTCATTTAAAAGCGCGCCCGTGCCTGCGAAGCTGTCGATATACGCCCCGTGCGTTTCGGGCTCCAGCAGCTTGTAGCTTTCGTGCTGGCCGAGAATATCGATCAGCGTGGCGCCGAGAGCCTTCAGCATCGAAACCGTCGCCGGAAAGTTGTTGAGCTTGCAGCTCGACCGCCCGTGCTGGCGGATCTCCCGCCGGATCAGAAGGCTGCCGTCCTCCTCGAGCGGGATGCCGAATCCCCGCAGCACCGCTTCGGTCTGCACGGAAATGCCGGTGAACAGCGCCGAAACGCAGGCCTGCTCCGCGCCCGTGCGGATCAGTTCCTTCGATGTGCGCTCGCCGAGCACCGCATAGATCGCGTCGATGATGATGGATTTTCCCGCGCCGGTCTCGCCGGTCAGCACCGTGAAGCCCGGCTCGAAATCGATCGCCGCGCGCTCAATCACGGCGATGTTGTCGATATAAAGCTGTGTCAGCATGTCAAATCCCACCGATCAGCTTCTGGAGTTCCTGCTGCTTTTCGAGCGCGATCTCGCTCGTCTTGCAGACGATCAGAATCGTGTCCTCACCGGCCAGTGTGCCGATGAAATCCGGAAAATGCAGCGTGTCCATGGAGGCGCACACAGCCTGCGCCATACCGGTCATGCACTTGACAACGATCATGTTCCCCGCTGCCTCCACATGGATGACGGAATCGCCGAACAGCGAATAGAACTTCGAGGAAATGTCCCTTGCGTTGTCCCTGCCGGTCGAATATTTATACTTGCCGCTGCTCGAAAGGCTTTTGACGAGCCGCAGCTCCTTGATGTCTCTGGAAACCGTCGCCTGCGTCACGTCAAAGCCACAGGCGCGCAGATTGCGCAGAAGCTCCTCCTGCGTATCAATATCCTGTGCTTTGATGAGTTCGAGTATTTTTGCATGCCGTCTGGTTTTCATTTCTTTTCCTCCGTCTCCATAAAGATTTACTCGGATGCTCAGCTCCCGCTGTGCAGGATCTTTCGATTCACAATATCATAGAAATTGCGGTCGTCCATTTTGATGAGCGCCGTGCAGCGTGCGGAACGGCGCACGGAAATCGTGTCGCTGCGCGCGATGCGGATCGGATCGTCGCCGTCCACCGTCAGATAAACGCCGCCGCGGTACTCGCTGTCGGCAGAGACGGTCAGGCGCTTGTCGGCACTGAATACCGTACTGCGGTTAAAGAGGGAGTGCGGGCAGATCGGTGTGAAAACGATGCCGTCCATCTCCGGGTCCAGCACCGGGCCGCCGGCCGAAAGCGAGTATGCCGTCGAGCCGGTGGGCGTCGCAAAAATCAAGCCGTCCGCCCGGAAGCGGTACATCTCCGAGCCGTCCACGGAAAGGCCGAAATCGAATATTTTAGACTGTGCCCCCGAAACCACGGCGTCGTTCAGCGCGCAGTAGGTGTGCTCCCCCTTATCGCCGTTCACCGTGATCTCCAGCATCATGCGCCGCCGCACGGTGTAGTCGCCGCTGAACAGCCGGCGCAGCAGATACAGCTCGTCGCGCTCCACGCCGGCCAGAAAGCCGAGCCGCCCGAGATTCACCCCAAGAATCGGCTTTTCGGCGCGCGAGGCATGCTTCGCCGTGTGGATGATCGTGCCGTCGCCGCCGACCGCGATAACGATGTCGCAGCGCGCGGCCATGTCCTCATGCGAGGCGCACGGAACCGCGCCCTTATAGCGCTCGGCCAGCGACGCGTGCATCAGCACCTCCGCGCCGTTCTGCCGCAGCAGGGCGACGATACGCGCCGTGTATTCCGCCGCATCGCGCTTGTCGAGGTTCGGTATAACCGCAATTTTCATCGGAGCTGTTCCTTTCTGCGCCGTGTTGAAGCGCGCGAAAATTATATATTCCTCGTGTCCAGCGCCGCGTGCGACGCTTCCACAACGCCGTGCGGTGTTTCCTCCGCCATACGCACGGGCGCGCCGCTTTTTTCAAGATAGACGAGGTATTCGATGTTGCCCTCCGGCCCCTTGACTGGTGAAAAGGTGAGGCCGAGCACGGAGTAGCCGTTTTGAAGCGCAAAGCCGCAGATCGTCTCGACGACATCCTCGTGCACCGCCTTATCGCGCACAACGCCCTTTTTGCCGACCTTTTCGCGCCCCGCCTCAAACTGCGGCTTAATCAGGCAGACGGCCTGCCCGCCGTCTTTCAGCAGCGGCCGCACGGCGGGCAGAATAATTTTCAGCGAGATGAACGACACGTCCACCGAGAAAAAGTCGATCTCCTCCGGCACCTGCTCGCGCGTCAGGTAGCGCGCGTTCGTGCGCTCGAGGTTTACGACGCGCGGGTCCTGCCTAAGCTGCCATGCAAGCTGCCCGTAGCCCACGTCGACGCTGTACACCTTTTCCGCGCCGTTCTGCAGCATGCAGTCGGTGAAACCGCCGGTTGATGCGCCGACGTCCATGCAGGTTTTTCCCTCCAGCGTGATCGGAAAAAGCTGCATGGCCTTTTCGAGCTTCAAGCCGCCGCGGCTCACGTATTTCAGCGCGCTGCCGCGCACCTCGATCGCCGCGTCGTCGCTGACGGTGTCGCCCGGCTTGTCAAATTTCTGATTATTCACATAAACGCTGCCTGCCATGATGAGCGCACGCGCCTTTTCACGGCTCGGCACAAGCCCGCGCTCAAACAACAGGACGTCGATTCTCTTTTTCATGTTCAACCATCATTTCTATTTCAGATTCTCGCGTATGGTGCGGAGCATGCCGGCCTGATCGAGACCGAGGCGCTCCAAAATGCGGAACATCGGCGCGTGCCGGATAAAGCCGTCCTCGATGCAGCGCATCACGTAGCGGCCGGAGAAGCCGGCCTCCGCGAGCGCGCCGCCGAGACATTCCGCCACGCCGCCCGCGCGGATGCCCTCCTCGAAGAAGAACACGGTTTTGCAGCCCGTCAGAATCTGCAAGACCTCGGGATCGAGCGGGATGATCCGGTTGAGCTTTATCACCTTACATTTTATGCCGGACACCGCAAGCGTCTGCATCGCCTCGTAGGCAAAGGAAAACAGGCGGCCGTACGTCACAACCGCAACCTGTGATTCTGTGCTTCCGTACACGCCGAACGGCCTGCCGGAGAGCTTGTACCCCGCGGGGCGGTAAAGCGCCTTCCCGCGCGGATAGCGCACGGCATAGAGACGGCTTTCTCCCTCGACGCAGTCGCTGAGGTTGTCCGAAAGCTCGTCGTAATACGTCGGCGCATAGACGTGAATGCCGGGTATCGTATGCAGAAACGCGACGTCAAAAACGCCCTGATGCGTGCGGCCGTCCTCGCCGACGACGCCCGCGCGGTCGATTGCCAGAATCACCTTGAGCTTTTGCAGCGCGGCATCGTGGATGAGCTGGTCGTACGCGCGCTGCAAAAATGTGGAATACACGGCAAATACCGGGATCATCCCGCCGCGCGCCAGACCAGCACAGAAGGTGACGGCGTGCTCCTCCGCGATGCCGACGTCGAAAAAGCGGCTGCGGAATTTTTCGCGGAATTCGGAGAGCCCCGTCCCCGCCTCCATCGCAGCCGTAACGGCGCAAATTTTTTCATTTGCCGAGGCAAGCGCGCACATCGTCTCGCCGAACGCATGAGAGAATCCCTGCGTTCCGGCCTCTCCGGCGCCCTTTTCCCGGTCGAACGCCGGAAGGCCATGGTACATGCCCGGGTCGTTCTCCGCGTATTTGTAGCCGCGGCCTTTATAGGTTCGGATGTGAATGAGCACTGGCTTGTCGATCGACTTCGCCGTGTTCAGAACGGAGACCAGCTCCTTCAAATCGTGCCCGTCGAACGGCCCATAGTAGCTGAAGCCCATATCCTGAAAAATCGTCGTGTTGAAAATATTCTTTTTAACGACATTTTTCACGCGCCGGACGCCGGACGCCATGGATTCACCGATTTTCGGCACGCGGCAGAGCGCCGCCTCCACGCTGTCTTTCGCACTGAGATAGCCCGGCTTTGCGCGCACATAAGAGAGATAGCGCGCCATCGAGCCGACATTTTTGGAAATCGACATCGCGTTATCGTTCAAAATCACAATCAAATTCCGGTTCAGCCGGCCGGCATTGTTGAGGCCCTCGTAGGCGAGGCCGCCGGTCAGCGCGCCGTCGCCGATCACCGCGATCACATGCCCCGGCTCGCCGGAGAGGGATTTCGCAACCGAAAGCCCGAGCGCCGAAGAAATCGACGCGCTGCTGTGCCCCGTCGTAAACGGGTCGCACGTACTTTCCGAGCGGGACGGAAAGCCTGACAGCCCGCCCTCCTGCCGCAGTGTGGAAAATGCCTCGGCACGACCGGTCAGCAGCTTGTGCGCGTAGGATTGATGCCCGACATCCCAGACGATCGCATCCTCGGGCAGCGTGAAAACGCGGTGCAGCGCGACTGTCAGCTCCACTACGCCGAGATTCGAGGCCAAATGGCCGCCGTTATCCGCAACCGTATCGATAATTTTTTCCCGCAGCTCCTCGCACAGCGCCGGAAGTTCTGCGTCTGCAATCTTCTTGACGTCGTTCGGAGCCTTTATATTCTGGAGCAATGCCCCCATTTCTATCACTCTTTCTATCGGATTTGCGCCGCCTGATCCGTGCACTGCCGGACAAAGCGGCCCAAACGCGGCGTGAAAGCAGCACTCACGCATTTCCCTCGCACGCGGCGGCCCCGCACTGGAGCTCCGCCGCGCGCACTGCATTTTTCATCAGCATCGCAATCGTCATCGGGCCGACGCCGCCGGGCACCGGCGTGATGTACGACGCGACCGGCTCGACCGCGTCAAAATCCACGTCGCCGCACAGCCAGCCGTTCTCGTCCCGGTTCATGCCCACATCGATCACGACGGCGCCCGGCTTCACCATATCCGCCGTGATCATTTTCGCCCTGCCGACCGCCGCGACAAGAATGTCCGCCCCGCGGCAGATTTCCGCGAGGTTCTTCGTGCGGCTGTGGCAGATCGTGACCGTGCCGTTGCAGTGCAGGAGCAGCATCGCCATCGGCTTGCCGACGATATTGCTGCGGCCGACAACGACGCAGCTTTTGCCTTCGATCACAACACCGGCCGAGCGGATCAGCTCGATGACGCCGGCCGGCGTGCAGGGCAGGAACGTGTAGTCGCCGATCATGATCCGCCCCACGTTGTACGCGTGGAAGGCGTCGACATCCTTGCGCGGGTCGATATGCTCGACCACGAGCTTTTCGTCCAGATGCTTCGGCAGCGGGGACTGCACGAGAATGCCGTGGATTTTTTCATCCGCATTCAGCTTTTCGATCAGTGCGAGCAGCTCTTCCTGCGTCGTTTCCGCGGGCAGAATGTGCTCTTCGGAATAGATGCCCGTTTCCGCGCACGCCTTTTTCTTGTTGTTCACATAGATCTTCGAGGCCGGATCGTCTCCGACGAGTACGACGGCCATGCCGGGCTGCACGCCGCGCGCCTTGAGCGCGGCTGCATCCTGCGCGACCTGCGCCCGCACCTGTGCCGCGACGGCCTTGCCGTCAATCCGAATCGCCATTGCTCTCCCCCTCGCCGTCCGCGTCGCCTGTATGTTCCTCAGCCGGTGCGGAATCTTCCTCCGCCGCCGGCGCGTTTTCCTCTTCTGCGTCCGCCGATTTCGCCTTTCTGAGGCCCTCCTCGACCTTGCTTTCCGCCTCCTTGGCGCTCATACCGCTGAAGATCGTACTCTCCGCCGCCGTATCGATCTCCGTGCCCGTTTCCTCCTCGACCAGAAGGCCGTTCGCCTCCATGGCAGAGCGGCTGCCGCAGCCGCTCAGACGGCGGCACTTGCGGAATACGACGAGCAGCACGACGGCCGCAAGCGCCGAAGCGCCCGCCAGCACCTGCGAAACGCGCAGGTCGATGCCCGGCAGCAGCAGGCTGTCCGTGCGCAGGCCCTCGATAAAGAAGCGCGTCACGCCGTACCAAACGATGTAGAGCAAAAAGGTCTGCCCGTCGTACTGGCGGCATTTGCGCGTAAAGAAATGCAGCACGACAAAGCCGAGCAGGCAGAGCAGCGATTCATACAGGAAGCATGGGTGCACATTGCCGACAACCTCGAGCGCCGTGCGGTCGCTGTACATACCCCACGGCAGATCCGTTGCCGAACCGAAAGCCTCTTGGTTGACAAAGTTGCCCCAGCGGCCGACGCCCTGACCGATCAAGAAACCGATGGAAGCCACGTCGAGCACGGCGAAAACATTCATCTTCCGCCATTTTGCGATCAGGCCGCCGACGAGCAGCGCGCCGATGATGCCGCCGTAAATGCCGAGGCCGCCCTCCTTGATGTTGAAGATCTCAAGCGGGTTCTGCAAATACTTGTCGCCCGGGTAAAACAGCACGTAGTAAAGACGCGCGCCGATGATGCCGCCGATCAAACCGCCGATGATCGCATCAAACAGGTGGTCCTTGTTGATATTCATTTTTTTGCACGATGCAAAGCCGTACAGAACGGCGAGCAGAAAGCCGACGCCGATGATGATGCCGTACCAGTAAATTTTGAAATCGCCGAGCTGCAGCGCGACCGGGTTGACCTCGAGCGAGATGCCGAGCTCCGGAAACTGAACCTGATGGGTCATAATTTTTGTATCCTTTCCTTAGCGCCCGGGAATCAGGCGTTTTCCTCCAGCGGCCAGATGACGGACACCGCTGTTTTGTCCTCATTGAAAAGCGATTGAATCCGCGCGTTGACGTCCGCCGCCGTGATCTCCGAAAAGCACTCGATGTAGCGGAAAAGCTCGCGGCCGCTGAACTCCATCGACATCGCCGCGTTCGCGATGACTTCCGGGCTGTTGAGGCCGGCAAGATTGCCGCCGTACAGCGATTTCGCGCTGCGGCGCACATCCTCCTCGGAAACGCCCTCCGCCTTCAGGCGGCGCATCTCCTCCCGGATTGCCGCACACACCGCATGCGGGTCGCTCGATTCGCCGCCGAAAAGCACCGCGCCGTAGCCGGAGCCCTCGAAGTATTCGTAGCTGAACGAAGCCTCGTTGATGAGCGAAGCGTCAAGCAGCTGCCGAAACAGCGGTGAGCTGTCGGAGGCCATGATATCAAGCAGAACCTCCGTCACCGCAAGGTCTTTTTCCGAGCGGTGCTCGCCGCGCACGGCTTCCTTGATGCCGAACTCAAAGATCGGCGAGGCCACGGCGAGCCGCTCCTCCACAGCGGGCTGGACGATCGCGTCCGGCTCCGGCTCAAAGACGCGCTCTACCTGCACTGGCGCGCTCTGTTTCAGCATTTTATCGCACAGCGCGAGTACCTCGGCTGCATTGCAGCTTCCCGAGACGCACAGCGCCATGTTATTCAGATTGTAAAAGGTGTTGTAGCAGCGGTAGAGGTATTCGGGTGTGATCTCCGCGATGCTCTCGACCGTGCCCGCAATATCGTCCTTGATCGGGTGGGTGTGGTACAGAGCGCGCAGCAGATTGAACAGGACGCGCCACTGGGGATCGTCGTCGTACATCTTGATCTCCTGCCCGATGATGCCCTGCTCCTTCTCGACCGTCTGCGCCGTAAAATAGGGCGACTGGACGAAATCGAGCAAAATCTCGAGCGCCTTTTCCGCGTTTTCCGTACAGGAAAACAGGTAGCGCGTCGTTTCAAAGGAGGTATATGCGTTTGCGGAGGCACCGATCGCCGCGTAGCGCGTGAACGCGTCGCCGTCCTCGCTTTCAAACAGTTTGTGCTCGAGAAAATGCGCGATGCCTGCCGGCGTTGCCTCGGCTGCCGGCTCGTCGCTGCGCTTGAAGACCTTGTCGATCGAGCCGTAGCGCGTACCGAACACCGCATAGGTGCTGCGCATTTTTTCCTTCGGATAAATGAGGATCGTCAGGCCGGAGGGATGCTTCACGCAGTCGTAGCCTTCGCCGAGCAGCTTACTTTCCCGTCTGATTACCGTATTCATTCGGCTTTTGCATCTCCTTTCAGCCTATAAACCGTATCGAGCGCGAAGCGGTTCGCCGCGCTGACAATTTCATCCTTCGTGATCTCCATAACGGCGGCCGCGTCCTCCTCCGGCGCGTGCACGCTGTCCTGCAACATACAGCTCAGATACCAGCTCTCGATCGAGGCGGCGGAGTCAGCCACGGAATTGTAGCTGTTGCACAGCGCGAGCTTTGCGTGCAGAATCTCCTCCTCGGAGATCTCGCCGGCCTGCATGGCCCGCAGCTCGGTGAGGATCGCCTCCTCGGCGCGGTCGAGGTTTTTCGTCTCCACGCCGCTTTCGACAAAGATCACGTTTTTCGGCGTATCGTGCCGCGCGGAGCAGTAGTAGCAGAGGCTCTGCTTTTCACGCACGTTCAAAAACAGCTTGGAGCTCGGCGTGCCGCCGAAGATGGCGGCCGTGAGCTTTGTGACAAGGCGCTCCTTCGGCGTCGTGCCGGCCCGCATGCCCATCACGAGCTTCGACTGCGCAAGCGGCATCTCTTCGGTCACGCGGTTTACGCGCTGCGGTGCCGGGTGCGGCACGGTTTTCGTCGGCAGAACCGCGCGCGCGCCGAGCTTTTCAGCGAAGCGCTCGGCAAAGCGGGCGTCCGCCCCGTCACCGATCGAGAACTGGCACACGGCGGCGTGCCGCACGGCGTTTTCCCACGCGGCCTTGGCCGATTCGCGTGTGACGGTGCGGATCGCCTCCCGCGTGCCGGACTGCGGGATTCCCGCAGGCTCCCCGGCAAACATCAGCTCCGTGCAGCGCCGCTTCGCATAGATGCGCTTTTCGTTGAACTCCGCGTCGAGCGTCTCCAAGAGCTGGCGCTGCTCCTGCCGGAAACCATCCTCGGGAAAAAGACCGTTTTCATCGAACAGCGGTGTGAAAACGATGCTTTCGAGGATTTCAGCCAGTGCGGCCTGTACGTCCTCGCCGCCGAAGGCGTAGCGGTTCGCAATGCCGCAGGCCGCGAGCGTCAGGATCTGGCTGTCGCCGATCCGGCTCACGCCGGCGTGCACGGACGCGCCGTACAGCTCGGCGAGCCGCTTGCCGAACGCTGTATAATCGGGATATTCACGTGTGGCGCGCGCCGAAATATTCGGCACGACCGCATGGGCGGCCGCAGCTTCGGGCGTTGTCAGCGGCAGCACGAGGTGCGCGGAGAGCCGCGCCGTCTTAAACTGCGGGGTTTCGCAGGCAAAAGCCCGCAATCCGCAGTCCTTGCGTTCCAAAATCGTATTTGTCATTCAGAATCTGCCCTTCTGTTTTTTAAAATCAAAATCCAGCATACCTGCATAAATATGCTATTTTACCCGATATTATACCACAGGAAATTTCATTTTAAAAGAGCTAAGCGGGGAAATCCCCGAAAATTTGCAATTTGTTTGCTTTTCACGCCGTGCCGAAGGCTTTAGCCGGCACGCGCAGGTAATCATCCAGAAAAGCGTCCGTGTCCGGAAAGGTGGATACAACGAGCCCCACGCGCGCGTACTGCGCGGCGTATTGCCGGAGAATCGCGTCAAATCGTTCTGCCGTCCCGCGCAGATCCGCCGGGTCAAAGCAGGAAACAGCGTCATAGCGCGGCATAGCAAACGCGCCGGCAGCCTCGTCGAAAAAGATCTGCGCACTGCCGAGCGCCATCAAAGCGGCATGGGCGTCGCCGTGCACAGCGGCTTCGATCAGTTTGCCGCGCCAATTGGAGACGACCTCCTCCAGCGTGCCGCGCAGGTCTTCTGGTGTGGGCGTCTCCCGCCGCGCAGCCATCCGGCCGCGCACGCGGTCGAAGCAACCGTATACCGCGCGCATCAGGCAATGCGCCGTTTCCCGCATTTCCTCCGGGGATGCTGCGGCCGCAAGCCGCCGTGCGAGCGGCTCAAAATTCTCCGGAGTCTCCGGCAGACGTCCGAGCTCTTCAAAAACACGCTTTACGCCGCACTGAAAGTAGGATTTATTGAGCAGGCAAACGGCACTTTCCAGTTCACACAGCATTTCGCAGGCCGCCGCCCGGCTGTCCCGGATATTTTCCGCACACAGCAGCCGCGCAAAGGCGCGCTCGGCAGAAAGCAGCGGCTGCTCTGCACGCGTGAGATCGTCCGCCGCAAACGACGCACCGCAGATTTCCCGCACCCTTTGACGCAGGGCCTCCAGCCGCGTGCGGTCGGCCTCCTCCGGACAGAACACAATTTCAGAATCCATCAGCTTTGCAATGTGCGGCGATGTGTAAGCAGCCTCCGCCTCAAGGCTTTCCCATGTGGTGCAGTAGAAATCGAAACCGATGCCGTCGATCAAAAAGCCGCTGGAGAGCGCCCGGCCGCGCTCGTCGCGGATCAGAATCAGCAGATCCAAATCCGAGTGTGCGGTGACATCGCCCGTGCAGAACGAGCCGTAAACGCCGATCATCGCGAGCGAGCCCGGACAGACGCGCCCTGCTTTTTCGATCACCGCATCGATCAGCCGCCGGTTGCGCTGCCGCATGCTTTCGAGCTTGTCTCTTTCCATAAATCGATTTTCCCTACAGATTTTATGCGTCTGGAAATCGGGCTCCGCCCCAAATTCCAGCTCTGAAAAATGCGTTTCACACAAAAAGCGGCAGACCGGAAGCATCCGGCCGCCGCCTGCATGTTTATGCGATAAAATTGACAATCAGTCCCGTCACAACGGATGCGCCGTAAAGTGCTCCCACAATCGCGAGGTTTTCCCTGATCCGGCGGTTTGTGCGGAACAGCACGACAAGACCGAGGCCCGCGCCAGCGCAGAGCCCCGCCATGCAGGAGCCGAACGACAGGCTGCCCGAGACGAACAGCTCCGTCAGAAGCACGGAAGCCGCGCAGTTCGGCACAAGACCGATCAGCGCCGTCAAAAACGGCTGGAACGCGCTGCCGCTCAAGAGCACGCGGGAGATATTCTCCTCGCCGACAAGGTAAAAAGCGAGGCCGAGCAGCAGGTTCACAAGCAGGATGAAAAGGAAAATTTCCAGCGTATGCCGCAGGGCGGAAACGAGAACGCTGTGGTGCTCACAGTCGCAGTCGGCACAGAGCTCCTCAAAAGGCTTCTCCCGCCGCGGCTTCACAAAGCGCCGCACGAAAAGGTCTGCAAGCAGACCGGCCGCGACCGCCGAAATCAGCTTGATGAGAAGCATCGGCCCGATATAACCGAGCTGATCCGGATGCGCAAGCAGAATCGGAATGGCCTCGTCGCTTGTCGCGATAAACACCGCGAGCAGTGTGCCGAGCGAGATCAGCCTGCCCGCATAGAAGTTCGCCGCCGCAACGGAAAAGCCGCACTGCGGCACAATGCCGAGCACCGCGCCGCCGACTGGCCCCCACGGCCCGAGAGATTGCAGGCTGCGCGTCATTTTTTCACTTGCCTTGTGCTCAAGATATTCGATCAGAAAATAGGCCGCAAAGAGAAACGGCAGCATTTTCAAAGAATCGATCAGTGCGTCCAGCAGAACATCCAGCATAGCAGTCTCCTATCCTTGTTTTTTGATCGCAGGCTCACGCCTGCACGTCGATGATCACCTTCATCGTCGTCTCGCGGTTTTCGTCGATATATCGGTACGCCTCGGCATAATCCTTAAAGGCGAAGTGTTTTGAGATCAGCGGCTTTAAGTCGACCCTTCCCGCGCGGACCAGCGCGATCGCCTCGATGTAATCCTCATTGCGGTACATCATCGTCGTGTTGAGGTTGAGCTCGTGGTCGTTCAAAACGGCAAGGTCCACCTTGGCCATACCCGCAAAAACGGCGACCAGAATGATCGTACTGCCCTTGCGCGCATCCCGGATGGCCTGCCCCATCGTCACGTCGTTGCCGGCGCAGTCGTAAATGACGTCCGCCTTGTCCGGGCCGAAGGCGGAGACGAGCGCCGCGCCGAAATCGGTCTCCCGCGTATTCACGCAGTGATCGACGCCGCACTGTTTCGCCTTTTCGAGGCGCAGTGCGCTGACGTCTGTGATCAGCACACTTTCAGCACCCATCCCCTTGGCAGCCTGCGCAACGAGGATGCCGATCGGCCCCGCGCCGAGCACCGCAACGCGCATGCCTTTGATGTCGCCGAATTTCCGCACGGCGTGGACGGCGACGGCAAGCGGCTCGATCATCGCGCCCTCGTCGAAGCTCATCTCCTGCGGCAGCAGCGTGACCTTTTCGGCGGCGACCGCGAAGTATTCCGAGGCGACACCCGTTGTCTGAAAGCCCATGACCTTCAGGGATTCGCAGAGATTGTATTTCCCGTGACGGCAGGGATAGCATTTTCCGCAGACGACCTGCGGCTGGATCGTGACCTTCTGCCCGACTTCAAAGCCCTCGACATCTGCGCCGAGCGCCGCAATTTCGCCCGAAACCTCGTGCCCCTGCGTGACGGGATAGCTCGTGAACGGGTGCTCGCCGTGCCAGACGTGGATATCCGACCCGCAGACGCCGATCTTCATGATCCGCACAAGAACCTCGCCGGCCTTCGGCGCCGGCGTTTCGATTTCCCGGAACTCAATCTTCCCGGGCGCCGTCATAACCTGCTGCAACATACTGCATCATCCTCCAAAATAAAAGTGGCATACCTGCCCTCGGGGCAAGTATACCACAATTTACCGCGGAAAACAAGCGCGTATGTCGTTTTTGCCATTCACCAAATATCGCTGCTTTTTGCACAGTGCCGGATCCTCCGCGCCGCACGCACCTCCACGAAGCAGCCGCACAGCGCGCACATGCCGTTGACGAGCTGGTCGCACGCCGTACATTTTCCGAGCCGCTCGCGGTAAAGCGTTTCCGGCGCCTTCTGCTCGGGCGGGATATTCTGTACATACGCGCTGACGGATTCAAAGAACTCCGAATCGCTCATATCCTTTAAGAGGCAGCGCCTGCAAAACACCTCGGCCATCAGGCGATCGTGATCTCCGCCACCGAGCAGGCCGGCAGTGTGCAGCGGATCACACCGTTTTCGATGAACAACCCCTCCATCGGGCGGATCTTGACATTCTCCGGGCAGTCGAAGTCGTTGTACGCGTCCATTCTGCCGGTGAGGATACGGCCACTGACCTTGCCGTCCGCACGGCCGAGCAGCTCGAGCTCGACCGGGCAGCACTCCGATGCCGAAAGATTTGCCGCCGTGATATGCACGGCGCCGTCATCATCCTCGGAGGCCGATACGCTGAGATTCTGCACGGTGTCGTCGCCGACGCCGACCGCCTCTGTTTCAGCAAACGTGCCGAGCAGCGTCGCGTCCTGATGGTGCTTGTAGAGGTCGAACACGTGGTACGTCGGCGTGAGCGCCATTTTCTCGCCCTCGGTGAGGATGACGGCTTGCAGGACGTTGACAAGCTGCGCGATGTTCGCCATCGCGACGCGGTCGCTGTGGGCGTTGAAGATATTCAGCGTCAGCGCGGCGACCATCGCGTCGCGCATGGTGCTCTGCTGGTAGAGGAAGCCCGGGTTCGTGCCCGGCTCCACATCGAACCAAGTGCCCCATTCGTCGACGATCAGGCCGACCTTGTGCTCCGGGTCATACCGATCCATGATCTGCGCGTGCTTCGTGACAAGCTCGTCCATATAGAAGGCCTTTTTCAGCGTGTGGTAATACATCGCCTCGTCGAAGTCCGTTGCGGAGCCCTTTTTGTTCCAGTCGCCGGGCACCGTGTAGTAGTGGAGGCTTAGGCCGTCCATATACCCGCCGGCGATGCGCATGACCTCCTCTGTCCAGTTATAATCGTCGGTATTCGGGCCGCAGGCGATGCGGAACACCTTGTTCTCGCCGTAGTCGCGCACATAGGTCTGGAAACGGCGGTAGAGATCCGCATAGTACGACGGGCGCATGTTGCCGCCGCAGCCCCAGCTCTCGTTGCCCACGCCGAAATACTTTACCTTCCACGGCTCGGTATGCCCGTTCTCCGCGCGCAGCGCTGCCATCGGAGAAACGCCGTCAAAGGTCATGTACTCCATCCATTCGCTCATTTCCTGCACGGTGCCGGAGCCGACGTTGCCGTTGATGTACGGCTCGCAGCCGATCTGCCGGCAGAGCTCCAAAAACTCGTGCGTGCCGAAGGAATTGTCCTCCACCACGCCGCCCCAGTGCGTGTTAATCATTTTTTTGCGGTTTTCCTTCGGGCCGATGCCGTCTTTCCAGTGGTACTCGTCCGCAAAGCAGCCGCCCGGCCAGCGCAGCACCGGCAGCTTGATATTTTTCAGCGCCTCCACAACGTCGGTGCGCATGCCGTTGACGTTCGGAATATCGCTGTTTTCGCCGACATAGACGCCGTTGTAAATACAGCGCCCGAGATGCTCGGAAAAGTTGCCGTAGATATTGCGGTTGATTTTGTTCTTCTTATCCAATGTGTTGACGATAATCTTGCTCATAAGCGTTACCTCTTCTCTCTGCGCAGTGCACAGCGTTTTGCTGCCTCCTATTCTACCACTTCTTTTTTATTTTTCAATACTTGTACGTACAATTTTCCGTTTTATTTCCCATTTTTTCTGCAAGTATAGTTTACTTTGCAACTAAACTCTGCTATACTGGAATCTAAATGGAGGAATTATTGAAAGGTGTGGGCAACAGAACAATGACAAGGGCAGAATTTAAAACCTATCTCGGCGACAAAGCGTTTTACCAAAATGTCGCCAAAATTGCAATTCCGATCTCGCTGCAAAGCCTCATCACGATCGGCGTCAATATGATGGACACGATCATGCTCGGCAAGCTCGGCGAGGTCGCGATCTCCGCCTCGAGCCTCGCAAATCAGTTCATCACGCTGTTCCAGATCTGCTGCATGGGCATCGGCATGGGCGCCTCGGTGCTGACCGCGCGCTTTTGGGGCATGCAGAACATATCGGCCCTGCAAAAGGCGGTGACGATCATGTACCGCCTCTGCTTTGTGATCGGGCTCGGCTTTACGGTCGCGACGATCGCGGCGCCCGGCGCGCTGATGCAGATTTACACGACGGACGCCGACGTCATCCGCGAGGGCATCGGCTATTTCAAGTGGAGCATCCCCTGCTACTGGCTTCTGGGCTTTTCGCTGACGACCACCATCGTGCTGCGCAGCATCGGGCAGGTCAAGCTGCCGCTGATCTGCTCGATCGTCGCGTTTTTCATCAACGTCGCCGCAAACTGGATCTTTATTTTCGGAAATTTCGGCGCGCCCGCCATGGGCGTGGAGGGTGCGGCGCTCGGCACCCTGATCTCGCGGTGCTTTGAGTTCGCTTTTATCTGCGGCTATTTCCTCTTTGTGGAAAAGAAGATCGCCTACCGCCTGCGCCATCTGCTGATGAAATGCCGCGACATGGTCGGCGAATACCTGCGTATCAGCATCCCGGTTTTGATCAGCGATACGCTGCTCGGCCTCGGCAACAACGCCGTCGCGATGGTCGTCGGCCGCCTCGGCGCGAATTTTGTTTCTGCCAACGCGATCACGACGGTCACGATGCAGCTTTCCACCGTGTTCATTCAGGGCATCTCCAACGCGAGCGCCATCATCACCGGCCACACGCTCGGACAGGGTAAGGCGGAGCGCGCGCAGAAGCAGGGCTACACCTTTCTCGGCCTCGGCGCCGCGATCGGCCTGTTTGCCGGCGTTTTGATTGCCGCGATCAGCGATCTCGTGATCAGCTTCTACGATATCACGCCGGAAACGCATGAAATCGCCGAGCAGCTCATGCTTGCCATCGGCTTTATCGTCTTTTTTCAGGCGGTTAATTCCATTTTGACAAAAGGCGTGCTGCGCGGCGGCGGCGACACAAAATTCCTGATGCTCGCGGATATCCTCTTCCTGTGGGCCGCGAGCGTCCCGCTCGGCGCCCTTGCCGGCCTGTACTGGCGGCTTTCGCCGTTCCTCATTTACACCTGTCTCAAGATCGATCAGATCATCAAGGCCGTGTGGTGCGTATTCCGGCTGCACAGCCGCAAATGGATCAAGAAGATATAAAAGCGGGGCCGCGGTTTATCGCCGCAGCCCCATTCATATTTCATCTCTTTTTGTATAAAACAATTTCTGGATCCGACCCGCCGCAGCCGTAGGTGCATACGAGCAGATGGCGGTCGTCCGCCACAAGTCCGTAGCAGCGCGGGCTGTCCGGTATTTCCACCTGATTGCCCCAGTACACGCGGTTGTCCTCGAGCAGCTTTGCGCGTGCGCCGCTCGGCAGCGTGTATTCGAGGTTTACGTAGGAGCCGATCAGAAGATTCATATCGCGGACTGCAAGGCCCGGAATGCCGAGCGCGTTGATCTCTGCGATCAGCGCCGCTTTAAACCGGAGCATCGCCTCTGTACCGCCGCTTTTCACGCATTCCGCCGCAATGCAGGAGCCGCCGAAAGGATGGCCGTCCGTCTCTGCACAACCGCCGCAGGCATTCCTGCTCCCGCAGCAGCCGCAGCAGCCTAAGCCGCAAATTTCATTCATATGGCGCACCTCAGTTCTTGCTGCTGATGAGCTTGCTCAACTCCTCCATGAAGCTGTTGATGTCCTTAAACTGGCGGTAAACGGACGCAAAGCGCACATACGCCACCTCGTCCACAGCTTTGAGCTTCTCCATTGCATACGTGCCGATCATGTGCGAGGGCACCTCGCGGTCGAGCGAGTTTTGCAGCAGCACTTCGATTTCGTCTACGATCCGCTCGAGCGTTTCGAGCGATACCGGGCGTTTTTCGCAGGCGCGCAGGAGGCCGTTCAGAAGCTTATTGCGGTCAAACGTCTCGCGGGACTTGTCCTTTTTGACGACGACAACCGGAACCGTTTCGATCACCTCGTAGGTGGTAAAGCGCTTTGTGCACTTCAGGCACTCGCGGCGACGGCGAATGCGTTCGCCCTCGTCGGTCGGTCTCGAGTCGATAACCTTGCTTTCACTGTATCCGCAATAGGGGCACTTCATGGTAAACCCTCCCAAAAATATTTGCCGGTCGATTATTTTTTATTATACTACAGGGATCCTCCAAAAATCAAGAAAAAATGCAGCTTTATTCCTCAAAAACCGATTTTGTGACAAAAAGCGCCTTTTGCAGCGCGGCGTCATCGCGGATAGACGGCCGGTACACCTCGGTGATCACATCCCCTGTGTAGCCGACGCCGCACAGCGCGCTCTTAAACGCGATAAGGTCGAAGCTGCCCTCGCCGGGCAGAAGGCAGCTCTCCGTTTCCGTGTGGTCGCTCAGATGCACGTGGACGAGGCGCTCCCCCATGGCTTCCACAAGCTGCTCGGGCGCGTAGCCGCTCATCACGGCCTGCTTTGTGTCGAGCACAAAGGCGCATTCCGCGCCGAGCTCGCGGCGCATGGTGCGGATAAATTCCGGCGACGCGCTGCGGAACAGCCGCACGTTTTCCTGTGCGACCGTGATGCCGAGCGCCTGCCCGGCCCGGTACAGCGTCCTGTAACGCGCGCAGTATTCCCGGTCGCTCAGCGAGCCGGCGCCGAGGCGCTGCCCGTGCAGCACGAGGATCTCCGCGCCGACCCGCTTCGCCGCCTCCATATAGTTTTTATAGAGCGTGAGGCCCTCCTCGAGGCGGCGCTCGTACCGCTCGAAAAGCAGCATGGACTCGAGAGACGAGGTAAACGGATGCACCGACTTAATTTCTGCGCCGCGCGACGCCCGCAGGCCGTTCAAAAGCGCGCAGAAATCCGGCTGTGTCTCACAGTAAGCGTTAAAAAAGATCTCAAACAGCGTGTAGCCGAGGTCGTTCAAATGACAGAGCGCCTTCTCCGTTTCCATCGGATACAGAGAGGCCGCGGATATACCGACGCGCATAGCATGCTTCCTTTCCGTGCCGGAGCTGCTGTGTCTCCGGCTTTGTTTTTCATTATAGCGCGGCGGAAACCGATTATCAACCGAAAATCCGTGAACTTTTCTTGATTTGCCGGGCGGAATCCGCTATAATAATATGGATTATGGATTGAGGGAGACACATCATGGCGATTTTAACGGTCAATAACATAAAAAAGATGTTTGGCACCGATACAATTATCGAAAATATTTCCTTTGAAGTGCAGAAGGGCGACCGAATCGGCCTTGTCGGCATCAATGGTTCCGGAAAAACGACGCTTTTCAAGGTTTTGAACGGCGAATACAGCGCGGACGAGGGCAGCTTTACGCCGGCCCGAGACACCTCGGTCGGCTACATGGAGCAGCACGTCTGCCGCGACATGGAAAAGCCTGCCTTTGACGAGGTGATGACCGTATTCGAGCCGCTTTTGAAGATGGAAGCGGAGCTTGAGCGGCTGAACGCGGAGATCGCCGCCGTGCCGGACGACATCGACGCGCTGATTTTAAAGCAGACCGAGCTGAACGACCGCTTCATCGCGGACGGCGGCCTCACCTGCCGCAGCCGCGCGCGCAGCACGCTGATCGGCCTCGGCTTTCAGCCCGACCAGATCGCGGCGCCGAT